>JBLYYS010000266.1:0-7198 GCA_048550235.1 Acidimicrobiia bacterium
GATATTGCTCCGGGTGATGAACGCTATGTGCGGCGTCCGAGGCGTATCCATCTGGCGGAGCGAGCTTCGGGACGGCGGGTAGCATCGACGTAGTGAGGACGTTCTCCAGTGCAATCCACGAGTTCACGGTGCGGGACGACGGACTGCTCGTCGCGAACGAGATCAATCTCGACACGCCACGTACCAGCCAAAACGTCTCCGAGACGCTCGACGTCCTGCAACAGGCGCTCGGGGGCAGCCGCATACCGGGAATCTGGTGTGCCATATCAATGCCAGAGTTCCCACCGACCGTCTGGCCGGTCTTCGTGAACCGCATCGGTGAAGCGTTGATTGCCCTAGCGATTCTCGCCGACGAACAGGTCGAGAAAACTTTGGGTGCTTTTCCAGATGTAATCAACTCGCTGCTCATTCCGGTTCGGCTCTTCCACACCGAAGACGAGGCGGTCGAATGGCTGCTGCAGTTTGTCGATGCCGAGCCCACCAGACACCTCTGACATCCGCTGCTTGCATCCACCGGGAGCGGACCGTCAGTCGTCGGCGCAGCAGGTCGAGATCGCGGACCCACCGGCCAGCCAGCTCACCCCTATCTCAGCCCGGAGTAGGCCGCACGATTGCCAGTGAGCCGTGAAGCTCAGGAAGCTACCGAATACGGCGCACCAACGCACTCACCTCAACCGCCCATATCGGCACGTATTGAGCGGTACGAAGCCCCGCGCACACTCACCGCACAGAATCCTCGTGACACTCAGGCTGTGACTTGAAAGGGCCGTTCGGCCCGGGAATCGAGAGCTCACCTTTCGGTATGTTGAAGCGGAGGGGGAGCCCCGGCTGTCCACGGATCGGTGTCGATCCCACGAAGGGGTGGAAGTGAGAGTTCTCCGGACGCCGGATGAATGCTTCGAGTCACTGCCCGACTACCCGTTCGAGCCGAGGTACGTCGAAATCCCCAACAACTCAGGTCCGGCGCTCCGGATGCATTATGTGGAAGAGGGTCCGTCCGCCGCGCCCACCGTCGTAATGATGCATGGTGAGCCGACCTGGTCGTTTCTATACAGGTTGATCATTCCTCCGCTGGTGCGCTCTGGATTCCGCGTTCTAGCCCCCGATCTGATCGGATTCGGTCGATCGGACAAGCCCGCCGCAATCGAGGACTACTCGTACGAGCGGATGGTGGCGTGGACCTCGGCCTGGTTCGAGCAGGTAGATCCCCGACGAGTTTCGTTGATCGTTCATGACTGGGGAGGTTTGATCGGTTTGCGGATCGTCTCGAAAGGTTCCCGCCGGTTCT
Source organism: Acidimicrobiia bacterium (assembly GCA_048550235.1). Taxonomy (GTDB): domain Bacteria; phylum Actinomycetota; class Acidimicrobiia; order Spongiisociales; family JAHEDJ01; genus JAHEDJ01. The sequence continues at coordinate 1,289 of JBLYYS010000266.1, forward strand.
CCCGCGTCGTGGCGATGAACACCGGCTTGCCGACCGGCACCCAGACGATGTCGTCGGAGTTCCGGACATGGCAGATGATGGCCCACAACATGCCGGTGCTGCCGGTCGGCCAGATAGTCAACGGCGGATGTTTCGTCGACCTGCCTGCTGAGGTGGTGGCGGCCTATGACGCTCCGTTCCCGGACGAGTCGTACAAGGCCGGAGCAAGAGCGCTTCCCGCTCTCGTCCCCACCAGCCCGGAGCATCCGTCGGCAGCCGAGAATCGGGTGGCGTGGCGTTCACTTCGCCGGTTCAACAAGCCCTTCCTCACCGCCTTCAGCGACCTCGACCCGATCAGCAGCGGTACAGAAGAAGTCTTCAAAACCTCGATACCTGGAGCGGCGGATCAACCACATACCCGACTGCGTCACGCCGGCCATTTCCTGCCGGAAGACCGGACGGAACGTCTGATCAAGGTACTGGGTCGGTTCCTGAGGTCGTGATCGCTGCACGCACCGGACGAATCTGGCACCCTGTCGTGATATGACCGAACAAGAACACGGATTCTTCGCCCCGGTTCCGAGTGGCGGATTGCTGCGGCCGCTCGGTGTGGCCGTGCTGTGGGCATTCGCCGCCGCACTGGCCGGCGGCGCGATAGTTGGTCTCGCCTCGCTCATAGCGGCCGGAATCACCGGTGTGGTGTGGCTCTTCGATCGCTCGGTATCGGTGCCGGGTGCCATGGGCGACACTCTCCAGATTGCCGCCTGGATCTTTGCTCCCATTGGCATCGCCGTCTCCGTTTGGGTGGCGGCGTACGGGTCCACTCAGGAGGGTTCGATTCCCAGGACACTGGTGGCTGCCCCCGCTGCGATAGCGATTGCTGCAGGATTGCTGTTTCTCGACTCGGCGGGTTTGCTGGCCGCAGCACTGGCGCTCGGGTGGGGGTTGGCGATACCGGCTGGTTCGCCGGTCCGGGCTGCTGCGCGCGGCCTTCCAGTTCTGATCGCCGCGCTCCTGGTCCCTCGGCTCGGTGATTTGTCAACTGCCGCGACGGTTGTGTATCTCATGCTCTCGCCGATCGTCGCCGCCGCAGCAGTGTTCCTGGCAGACCTTCCTTGGCAGCTTGGCCGGGGCGGCGAAGCTGCGGAGTGACTCGGATCGTCGGGGTTGGCCGGCTGGTAGGTTGAGAGAAGGGTGTTCTTCTAGGAGAGGATGATCGGTGTTCAGCGTGTACCTATTCGCCGCTCTCGTGGGGTGGCCGTTCGTCTTGTTCTTTCTCTTCTTCTCCGCCGATGCCGACGCGGATGTGGACTTCGACGCGGACGCCGACTTCGATTTCGACGCCGATGCCGACACCGATGTTGGCGGATCCGTCGGGGAGGGCGTTGCCGACGCGGTCCTTTCGATTTTCTCCTTCCGGGCGATTGTCTTCCTGTTGGCTTTCTTCGGTGTCACGGGACTGATCATGCGAGGCCTGGGGGTGAACGGTGTACTCACGCTCGTTCTCGCGATCGGAATGGGTCTGTTTGCCGGGTATCTGCACGCACGATTGTTCGCCTATCTCAAGCGTTCCGCAACAGGTAGCACGACCACCAATGCCGACCTGCGCGGCTCCAGAGCCAAGGTCGTTGTACCGATGGCAGGCGACAAGAAGGGTCGGGTAGAGGTCGACGTCGACGGCCGTCCGGTGTACGTCACCGCCAGGGCCTTCGGTGGTGAGTCATTCGACAAGGGGGAGGCGGTGGTCGTGGTCGAAGTCGACTCCGGCACCGCCCTGGTAGGGAAACTGGATCTAGACGAATAGGAGCACAGATCATGCAAGTAGTTGCCACGCTGGCCGGCCTGATAGTCCTGGCAATCGTGATCGTGTTGGTAGCGATCAAGAGCCTCATCGTCATCTGTCCCCCCAACCGAATTGCGGTGATTTCGGGCCGAGGTCCAAAGGGCGCCGATGGGGCTTCAGCCGGATACCGGGTTCTGCGCGGCGGCCGGACCATTCGTATACCTCTTCTGGAAAAGGTCGACTGGATGGATCTGAACACCATCGCCATCGAACTCTCGGTCGCCAATGCCTACTCCAAGGGGTCGATTCCGCTGAACGTCCAGGCCGTCGGCGATGTGAAGATCTCGAGCCGTGAGGGAGTACTGGACAACTCGATCGAGCGCTTCCTCAGCAGGCCGATCGGCTACGTCCAACAGATAGCCAAAGAGACTCTCGAGGCGAACCTGCGCGGTGTGCTGGCTACGTTGACCCCCGAAGAGGTGAACGAGGATCGGCTCAAGTTTGCCGCCGTTCTGATTGAAGAGGCCGATGACGATATGAGGACTCTGGGTCTCGACCTCGATGTGTTGAAGATCCAGAACGTGACCGACGAGGCGGGGTACCTGGACTCAGTCGGACGGCGCCGTACCGCGCAGGTGATCAAGGAGGCCCGTGTCGCTGAAGCGGAGCGGCAGGCAGAGTCGCAGGAGAGCGAAGCCGACTCGCGGCGGCGGGCGGAGATCGCCGCCGCGGATGCCAATCTTGCGATTGTGGAACGCGAAAACGCCCTGCGTGTGCGGACGGCAGAACTCGAGGCCGACGCGCTGATCAAAGAAGAGCAGGCGAAGGTGGCCGGTGACAAGGCGAGAGCCGTCGCGGAGCAGGAACTCCAGCAGGAACGTATTGAACTCGAGCGGCGCCGCCTCGAAGCGGACATCATCGCTCCTGCTCGCGCAGACAAGGAGGCCAAGGAACTGGCCGCCAAGGGTGAAGCGGCCTCGATCATCGAGGATGGTGCAGCCCAGATCGAGGTGTTCAAGCGACTCGTCGATCAGTACAAGGCTGCCGGCGATGATGCCAAGCAGATATTCGTGCTGAACATGCTGCCGGACCTCGTCGACCGCATCGTCGGGACCGTTGAAGGCGTATCTATCGATAGGGTCTCGGTCATCGACTCCGGCAACGGGCAGCAAGGAATTCCCGGCCTCATGTCGCAACTTCCGGCGGCCGTGATCAAGATAACGGAGCAGATCGAGAACGCCACCGGCGTCGACATCCTGTCCAATCTCGGCAGCAGCGGTCCGTCAGACGGCGACATCGGTGACGCCACCGGCTGATCCGGTGGCGGCGATGTTCGTTGCTAGGCAGTAGCCTGAGCGGAGATCAGAGAGAGACGGAGACATCGATGGCGCGATTGCGCCTGTTTGCCAACCTGCGGGAAATTGCCGGCGCTCCCATCGTGGAATTCGAGGCCGACACAGTTGGTGCGCTTCTCGAGAAGGCGGCCACGGAGTACGGGGAGAAGTTCCGCAAGAGTATGAGACGCGCTCGGGTCTGGGTCAACGGCGAGCCCGCTGATCCCGAAGACGTGCTGCAGAGCGATGATGAGGTTGCCCTGATTCCGCCAGTGTCGGGTGGGGCAGAAACCAGCGTATCGAGTGGCATCGACCTGCACATCTGGGCTCCGCTGGCGACGATCTCTGCGCTGGTTCTGGCAAACATCCCTGGTTCGCCAGAGTGGTTCGTTACCGCGCTTGTTGCGGTCGGGGCTGTCTGGGCGGTCGATATTGTCGATTCGGCTCGAATGTCTGGGGTACCGCTCCAACTACCGCCTCTTCTGGCAACCGTGCTGATCGGAGCGATCGCTCCCTATGGGATGGCAGACAACACCTCAGGTGTCGTCGGCCTGGGCCTTGTGGTCGTGTTTGCGCTCGTGGCAGCGTTTGTCTGGGGAATGGCAGCACCGGAGAGCCGCGATGTGATGGCCGTCGCCAATACGGCGCTGGTCCAGGTTTCGGTTGGTGCTGGAATCGGATCGCTCGTCCTGACCCGGCTTTCTCCCGATGGGCAGGCCAGGGTCAGCGCTTTTCTAGTGATCGTCATTGTCTCTGCAGGGGCCTGGTGGCTAGCAGGTCGAGGCAAAGGAATCGGATTTCTGGACCCGTTCGCGGCCGGGGCACTTGCCGCAGTGGTGGGAGCAGTAGTGGCAGCCTGGATCTGGGAACTCGGATTGCTCACGTTCCTATTCATCGGGGTCGTGATGGCTTTGTCGCTGATTGCCGGGCGAGGTTTCGGAGCAATGATCAGGACCGGTGAGGTGTATTTGGTCGATCATCCGCCGGGATATCTGACACTCATCGATGGCCCGGTATTGGCCGCGGCGCTGTTCTATCCGATTCTTCAGCTCGTAGTGTGAAGTCCGGCTAGATCGCCAGGGCTCGTCCGATCGCAAGGCCGGTGACCGCAGCCGCAAGCCCGATGGCCACAGATAGTGCGATGTTGGCAACGCCGCTTGCCAGGCGGCCATCTCCGATTAGTTCGACCGATTCGACCATCCATGTGCTGAAGGTCGTGTATCCACCGAGAAGGCCTACCGTCAATCCGGTCCGCACGGCCGGATCTCCCGTGAAGTTCTCGCCGAACAGTCCGACCAAGATCCCCAACGCCAGTGCCCCGGAGGCGTTGACGGTGAGGGTGGCCATCCAATACTCCCATCCGTCACGCCGTCCGAGAACGGACCCGAGCGCGTAGCGGGCCATCGAGCCGATGGCCCCGCCCAAGCCGACGGAGAAGAGCGTACGCATCCGGCGGCGAGCATAGCCCCACAAGCACCGCACGTTGGTTGTGTCACATGCGTTCCACTACGTTGTGGGAATGCGATTTCCGACCGTGGTCGTCCTGACTGTACTTGTGGCAGTGTCGTGCACGGCCACATCTGGGACGACTTCGACCGTCGTTGTTCCCGAAGATCTGATTCCGACAACGAGTTCGCTGGCTGCCGAAACAAAGGAGTCGCCGGGGCCGACCATCGTCACGTCTCCGACAACGACCACGACGTCACCCCCGTCGACGACGACCACAACAACCCTCGACCTCGATGCAGCCGGCTCCCGAATGCAGGCCGACCTGTCGGCGATTGTTGGGTTCGGGGTCCGCGCTGCCGGTTCGCAGGCTGAAGCGGAGACAGCGGGGTTCATTATCGACGCTCTCGAGCAGATCGGGCTTCCGGTCGAGGTGCGGGAGGTGGCTCTTCCAACTGGTTTGAGTTCGGCGAATGTGATTGCGTCGGTCGGAACGGGTCAGACGCACGTACTCCTAGGAGCTCACTACGACACAAAGCCGCCATCGCCGGGTGCCGACGACAACGGGAGCGGCACGGTGGTGCTGTTGGAACTCGCTCGGCGACTGGCGACTTCGTCGCCCACGGGGCTGCGGGTCACCCTGGTGTTCTTTGGCGCCGAGGAAATCCTGGTTGGCTACAGCCCCGACAATCATCATTTCGGATCGAGATTGCTGGCCGAAGAGATGGAAGCGGCCGGCGATTTGCCCGACCTCATGATTTCGGCGGACATGATCGGAGTTGGATCCGAAATCCTCGCGGCCACATACCTCGACTTCGATCCAACTGCCGGAGACCTCATCGTCGAGGCCGCCACGCTGGTTGGGGCTTCAGTGGAGAAGCAGAGCCGAGGCGATATCTCCGACCATGAGGCGTTTGCCAGAAAGGGGGTCCCGTCGGTGATGTTGTGGCGGCCGGACAACCCCGACTACCACAGGATCACCGATGTCGAGGTTCGTTCAGATGCTCTCATAGAGGACCTGGCCATCCTGGAGGCCTTCCTGACTTTGTTGACCGCTGAAGGCTGATCGCGGACGGCCGGCCGGCTCCTTCCCCATTTACCGCTCGGAAGGTACGCTTAACTCCACATGTTGCGCTCTGTGGCAGCGCGAACGCTGCTCGCCCTGATCTTGCTCGCCTCGCTGTTGCTCAGCGCGGCTCCGGCTGCCTCCATCACTAAAAGCGAGGTCGATGCAGCCTGCTCGGAGTCTCAGGAGGCAAAGCAGGTGCTGGACGAGGCACAGGCGCAGTTGGACGCCGCTACCGCGGCCCATCAAGAGGCCTATTGGCAACGCGACGAAGTCTCCTACAAACAACTCGGTCTGCGGGC
>JBLYYS010000267.1:0-7117 GCA_048550235.1 Acidimicrobiia bacterium
AGGGAGTGGGAGCGGCCATGATCCTCCCCTCCACCCTTTCATCCGTGAACGCCACCTTCCGCGGCAAGGACCGCGCGATTGCCTTCGGGGTGTGGGGGTCGGTCATCGGAGGCATGGCGGCTATCGGCCCGCTGGTCGGGGGCTGGCTGACCACCGACTTCTCATGGCGTTGGGCTTTCTACATCAACATTCCGATCGGAATCGCGATACTGATCGGCTCGATCCCATGGGTGCGGGAGAGCCGCGACGATGCCGCGCAGACGGGCATGGATCCAGGAGGAATCGCCGCCATCTCGATCGGTCTCCTCGGACTGGTCTTCGCTCTCATCGAAGGCGCCCGCTACGGATGGTGGACTCCAACCAGGGAGTTCTCGATCGGAGCATGGAGTTGGCCCCTAGAGAGCCTCTCCCCCGTTGCTCCCGCGCTGACGATTGCTGTGGCCGGCATCGGGCTGTTTGTTGTCGTAGAAAGGCGCCGTTCCCGATCCGGGAAGCCCGTCTTGTTCAAACTCGATCTCTTCCGCTTGGCCAGTTTCAGAAACGGCAATATCACTGCCGCCATCCTCAGCCTGGGAGAACTCGGCTTGATCTTCATTCTCCCGCTGTTTCTACAGGCAGTCCTCGGGTATACGGCCCTACGGACCGGAGTGCTGTTTGCGGCGTTGGCCGCCGGAGCCTTTGTCGGGGGACCGTCGGCGGCGGCTCTGGCTCACCGGTTCGGACCCAGGCGGGTAGTCACGACCGGAATGGGCATTGAAGCCGTTTCTATCTTCGCGATCAGTCTCGTCATCGCTCCGGACGTTGCAGGATGGACACTCGCTCCGATCCTGTTCGTCTACGGCATCGGCGTCGGATTGGCAACGGCGCAACTCACCAGCGTGATTCTCGGCGAAGTCCCCCCTGAGGATTCCGGTCAGGCATCGGGTATGCAGAGCACATTCCGGCAAGTCGGTTCGGCCCTCGGCATCGCTCTGATCGGCACACTCCTGGCGGTGAACCTCGCCAACCTCACGGCTCAAGAACTGGATGGTGTCACCTTCCTCCCCGATCAGGCCCGCGAGGGGATTGCCGAAGCAGTGAGCGCCTCAGCCGGGCAGTTACTACCAGCGCTTCGGGACGGCGCGCTGCCTCAGTTCGGAGAGATGCCGGCGATGAACCTAGGGGCTGAGGTCATGGAGCCGATCGTTGCAGCCATCGAACGGTCATTTGCAGACTCGGCATCGCGGTCCGCGATGGTCGCGGCCATATTCGTTCTGGCAGGTTTCGCGTTGAGTTTCCGGATTCCGAACCTGATCTTCTACTCGAAGGATGACACCTCAACCGAGCAATCGACCGAGTGACCTGGATTACCGGCCCTGGAAGTCGGGCTTCCGTTTATCAATGAATGCGGCGACGCCTTCTTTGGCATCTTCGGTCCAGAAGCAATCCTGAAACGCGGCAGCTTCAACCGCCATCGCCTCGTCGATCGGTTTGCCCCAACCCTCGTTCATGGCCCGACGAGCGGCCCCCAGGGCAACGGTTGGACCCGCGGCGAGCTTCTCGGCCTCCTGGAGTGTGGCCGGCAGCAGGTGATCGACGGGAAAGACTTTGTCGGCGAGTCCGATCGCGTGAGCTTCCTCGGCGCCGATATGGCGACCGGTGAAGTTCAATTCCTTGGCCTTCTGAAATCCGACGATCCGTGGGAGTCGCTGGGTACCTCCGGCGCCGGGGATGATGCCGAGTTTGATCTCGGGTTGACCCACCGAAGCATCGTCCGACAAGTAGCGGAAATCTGCGCCCATAGCTAGTTCCAATCCGCCTCCGAGCGCGTACCCGTGAACCGCAGCGAAGGTCGGTTTAGCGAGTTGCTCCAGAGCCCGGACTGCCTGCGCCAGGACACTGGCGAGTCCTCCCCCTTCGTCGGCTCCGTCGTAGGCAACTTGGAATCCTTTGATGTCGGCACCGGCCGCGAAATGGGGCTGACCGGTCACGACAACCGCACGCACGGCCGGGTCGGCCGCCATCGAGAACGCCTCCAACAAGTCCTGGGACAACTCAGCAGAGAGGGCATTCACCGGGGGACGATTCAGACGCACCAGGGCAACCGCATTCTCAACCGAGTACTCGACCAGATCCATGACCTCTCCTAGTTGCTGAGCTGTGGCCCAGGCTAACGGCTCATTGATCCGATCTGGTTCAGGGGGCGTTCATCCACTCGCGAGCAACGTCGGACGTCTCCTGCCGGTCGTCCTCGTCGAGGGAAGCAGATGACGCCAGCCGATCCGCTGTGACCCGACGCACTTCGTCGGCGGTGGCCGAACACGACTCTGCCATACGCCGCAGGAACTTCTGCTGTTCGATGGGACTCAAGTCGACATCCCAATCGGCCGTCCAGTTGTCACCGCTTTCTCCAACCCCGCGCCACATCGTGACCACAGGACCTTCTTCGGCGTACACACCTATCGGACTACCGCCGGGCGGTACCTCGAGGGTGATCGTGACGTCGAATGCAACCCACAGAGAGTCGCGTTCATCCCATTCAAGGTTCGTGATAATGCCTGTATCGATGAGATCTTCCGGCGCCTGCTCATAGGGATTGTGGTAGTAGTGGCGACGCAGTTCGAGCGCCAACCCACTCAGCGCCACAGCCGCACGCGTTTCTTCATTCATCTCCACGTTGACCCTCCTCCGACATTTCGCTCACGATGCGGCGCGCCGCCGTCCACGGATCGACCATCCGATGTGAGACTTCGTTCAGCAACTCTGTCAAGGCACTGCGACCGGCCCTGGCCTCAGCCCGGGTAGTCATTTCATCGATCATCGCCCGTCGAAACTCGAGTTCCAATCTGTGTGCCCGGGTTGCGGCGAGTTCACCTGATGAGACCTGATGATCCCGATGATCAATGATTGCCTGCCATACCTCGTCTACTCCGTCTCCCTTCGTGGCAATACTGGGAACAATCGGCGGTTCCCACGTTCTGCTGTTGCCTAGTTCGAGCATTTGCCGCAGATCGCGAACGGTGTCGCTGAGGCCGGGCCGATCGGCTTTGTTGATGACGAAGACGTCGCCGATCTCGAGGAGTCCCGCTTTGTTGGCCTGGACGCTGTCTCCCCAGCCCGGATTGACGACGACAACCGTGGTGTCGGCGTTCTCGACGATCTCCACTTCGGCCTGGCCAACTCCGACCGTCTCCACGATGATGAACGGGAATCCGGCTCCATCGAGGATGCTCACAATCCGCGGGGTCGCTGCTGCAATTCCACCGAGATGACCGCGGCTACCCATTGATCTGATATACACACCGGGATCGCCGGCGTGATCCTGCATCCGGATGCGGTCACCGAGTATCGCCCCGCCGGTGAACGGGCTGGACGGATCTACCGCCAGGACCGCTACCTCGTCACCTTCGGCCCTGATCCGACTGATCAGCCGGTCGGTGAGGGTGCTCTTTCCAGATCCCGGGGCGCCGGTCAATCCGATTACATAGGCATTGCCACCGAGCGCGAAGAGTGCGGCGAGCAACGCTGGAGCCGTCTCGTGGCCGTCCTCGACCCGCGTGATGATCCGGGCGATGGCGCGACGATCACCGTTGAGCGCCGAAGCGATTAGGTCGGTTGCGTTCGCCCATGCCATCGCAGGCAGGTTAGCGATCAGGCGTTGTGTGCAGATTCGTCACCTCTGTGTGCATTCCGGCACACAGGTGGGCGGTTAGAAGGCGTTGACGGTTTCCACGCCGGGCACACGGTCCATCAGGATCCGCTCGATACCGGCTTTCAGGGTCATGCTCGACAGCGGACAGCCGCCGCAAGCTCCGACCATCTGGAGGTTGACCGTGCCATCTTCGACGCCGAGCAACACGAGATCCCCGCCATCTGCCTGGAGTGCGGGCCGGATGTACTCGAGTGTCGCCTCGAGCGTCGGCATGTCGATCACGACCGAGTCAACGGCTTCCTCGTCGACCCCACCGGACTCATCCTGGGTCAGCTGTTGTGTGTCTTCTGTCATCTGAATCTCACCTCGGGCGCCACATTGTAGGGAGGCAGCTGGACTATCAAGGAATCAATCTCAACGTCGCAAACGCCTGGTCCATTCCCTCTGTCGAACGGGCCTGGATCATCACCCGATAGGTTCCAGCAGGCGCCACCCGATCGCGCAACAGACCGTCCCACACCGCTACCAGGTCTCCGGCATCACGGACCCGCCACTCTGTTTGGCCGACGACCTCAGCACCACGGAATACGACCACTCTCACCTCGGCGGGCGAAGACAACCGACCGGCCAACGCGACCGCCAGTCCCGACTGCCCGAACTCAGGAGCGTCGAGTACCACGGTAGGTGGTAGGCCGATGCCCTCGGGCGGCAACGCTGCTATCCGACCGGAGTCGTCCGCGAATACCCATGAACCGAGGGAGTCGGAAACAACAACTTCTCCGTCGGCGATCACGGTGAAGGGTCCATCTGCCGATACCGCGATCTCATCGATGGTCCAACCAAGGCCGACCTCGATTTCAGTCGGAAGCACATCGGCCACTGTGGGCTCGAGTCCGGTGTAGAAATGCGAGAGGATCTCGTCGTAGCTCGAACCGGCGTCGGCCATTGCCTTTGCCCCGTACTGACTCATTCCCACCAGATGCCCCCATCCGTTTCCGTGGACCACCCACTCGAAGCCAAGCCAGAAAGCGTCGGGTTCCGCCGAGGGATAGACGATCTCGTAGTCGATCGTGAAAGTAGGCGACAGGATCGTCTGTGGATACGAACGACCATCCGGACGCGGCCCAGGAAACTCATCGGGATAGAGCCGGGGAGCCCAGCGGTTCAGGGCGGATCGAAACTGCCAGGTGGTCAGCTGTTCATTCGTCCTTCCGAGGACGTCGACCCGCCAAGGTCCGGTGCCATCGGGAGTCTGGATGACCTCGATGTCGCGGAAACTCCCGTTCAGGACTCCGGCTGCCTTCAGAATCTCCCGCAATTGAAAGACATCGAAACGCACCTCCCAATCAACGAACGGCGACTCTTCATCGGGACTAGGCACTGCCTGCAGATATGAGTGTGCGGTTCCCCCAAAAACGTCCTGAACGGAGCGGGTCCTACCACCGGTCGTACTGCTGTAGAGGGCTTGGGCGGGCACGCCATCGGCGAGTAGCACCTCGCCACTGGTTGACGTCACGGCATCGGCCCAATCATCTCCACCCGGACCTTCTACCTGATCGAGCCCGCCGTACACCTGACACTGATCGGAAGCACAGATATCGAACCCGTAGGTCGCGCCTGCCCCGGCTCTTCCACGTCGGAGCGTCCATGCAAGATATGTTCTGGCTGCCACCGCCTGCGCCCGCAGCGATTCGATCGGCCAGCTGAACGGAACCTCCTGGATCCCCAGTAGATACGACTCTGGTTCGACGATCTCGGTGAGGACCAACCCATCGGACGCGCTGCCTACTCGCAACTCTCCCGCATATCTCCGATCCCGCCACATGAGAGTTGTGCCATCAGCCGGGATGATCTCAACGGATTCATAGATCGCAGCTGGATCCTGCATAGATGCAGCCGGGACCGCTGGGAGCAGGAGCAGCAGAACAAGCGCAGCTGCGCCGAGGTCACGCACCGCGCCGCTCGATAGCCGCACCCAGACCGGCCAATCGTTCGACAAATCCTTCGTAACCACGATCGATGTGATGGACGTCGGACACCGTCGTGTACCCCTCGGCTCGGAGGCCTGCCAGCACCAGCGCGGCTCCGGCGCGAATGTCGGGTGCGAGGACAGGGCAGCCTGAGAGTTGCTCAGAGCCGCGGATGACCGCGTGTTGCCATTCAGTAGTCACATCGGCGCCCATTCGCATCAGTTCGCCCAGATAACGAAATCGGGCGTCGTAGAGATTCTCAGTGACGACGGAGGTGCCTGCGCCGAAGGCGAGAAGCGCCACCATTTGTGGTTGCATATCCGTCGCGAAACCGGGGAATGGCAAGGTGGCGAAGTCAACCGCTCCTGGTCGATCAGGCCCTTGGATCTCGATCCAATCGTCACCCCGCCGTACCTCACACCCAGCCTCGGTGAGTTTCTTCAGTTCCATCCTCAGATGGTCGGGCACGCAGCCCTCGACCTTCACCCGCCCTCTGGTAATGGCACCCGCTGCCAGATAGGTCCCGGCTTCGAGTCGATCGGGGACCACAGAATGGTGCACAGGGTGCAGTTCGGTGACTCCATTGATGGTCATCCGCGAGGTCCCAGCACCGGTCACGCCGGCACCCATGGCGTTCAGTTGTGCCGCCAGGTCCTGAATCTCCGGTTCACGGGCCGGGTTGTTGATTACGGTCTCGCCACGAGCCAGCACGGCGGCAAGGAGAATATTCTCGGTTGCTCCAACCGACGGGAACTCGAGATCTATCTCTGCACCGACGAGACCGTCCGGAGCTGAGCCGACAACGGTTCCGTGTTCGAGTTCAAACTCCGCCCCGAGCGCTCGCAAACCGGCAAGGTGCATGTCGATCGGCCGAGCGCCGAGATCATCTCCACCCGGGAACGCCACACTGGCTTTACCGCACCGAGCCAGGAGTGGACCAAGGACAATGATCGAGGCCCGCATCTGGCGCACGAGTTCCAGCGGTGCCTCTGGTTTGGGGTCATCCGGCACCTCAACAACGAGGGTGTGCCCTTCGAGCCCACACTGCGCGCCGGTGTGATCCAAGACCTTGCCCATCAACTCGACATCCAGGATGCCCGGCACGTTCGAAAGTCGGTGAACGCCCGGCGCCAGCAGCATGGCCACCATCTGCTTGAGCACCGCATTCTTGGCCCCGAGCACCGAAACGGTGCCGTCGAGACGCTCTCCCCCGGTGACAACGATCTGATCCATCAGCGGATTGTACGTCGGGTAGCGTTCGGCAAGGTGACTACGCTGATCCTGCTCATGGAAAAGGATGGAGAGTGCGGGTAGGAATAGGGTCAGATCACGCCGGCTTCGGCTTGAAGGAGACGTTGGCGCGGTCGCTGGCCGAACAGGGAATAGCGGTCACCGATTTCGGCACCCATTCGGAGGATCCTGTGGACTACCCCGACTACTCGGCGGCGGTCGCCCGAGCCGTGCGTGATGGTCGGGTCGACCGTGGAATCGTTGTATGTGGTTCAGGCGCCGGTGC
>JBLYYS010000268.1:0-6462 GCA_048550235.1 Acidimicrobiia bacterium
CGATTACGTCTGGTCGGACCAGACGGTCGAATACGACAATGAATGCCGATACCCCGCCGAGGGTGGCGGTACGGTGACCGTCCGCTTCGACGGAGCCGGCGGCGGCCCCTCGCAAGGGCTCCCGACCGACGTGGTGACCAGTATCTCCTGGAATGAGTACGTGACAGGTTGGACTACCACGGCAGGTGTCAATAGCACTCTGGCCCTGGAAGACCCGGATGCCGCGATCGCCGCATACCCGAATGCGAACATCGCCTACCACCCACTGTTCGGCAACATCGAACACATCTTCGCCCCAGAGCAGGGGATCACGATCGACTACCAACTGATCATCTATCAGGGAAGGTTGATCGTCGACATCTCGATCTATGAGCCCTTTGAATATGTTCCGCCTCCGCCGCCCGAGCAGGTGGTCACGGTCGACGACATCTACCTGTCGGCTACCAAGGTGAAGGGGAACCGGACGGTGGACGGATTCGTCCTTGTGCGTGACCAGACCGGGTACGGAGCCGAGGGAGCTATCGTCACCGCAACCTGGACCTTCCCCGACGGAACCACCCGGCGGGTGGTCGACGACACCACCGACGACGGCTGGGCATGGTTCCAACTGACGGGCGTGAAAGGCGGCTACTACACACTCACCGTAGATGACGTCGCCCTGGACGGTCACCGGTTCGATGTTGACAGCAGCGTGCTGTCGGGAACGATACGAGCCAAATAGACAACTGATAATCCGTGCGGGCGAACGCCGAGTCGAACCTCGGCCTCGCCCGCTCGGTTCGTTGATGCCGATCGGGTGGCGGCTAGTCGCCCACCTCTTCCTCTACCGGTTTCTCGGGTAGGAACTCCTCGTGGGCGTGCGGTCGATCCGGCTTCTCAGAAGGCGCCTCCTTCTCCGGCACCTCCACCTGATGCATCCACACCGTCCGCTGGGGGAATGGGATCTCGATGCCCTCGGCATCGAAGGCTTCCTTCAGGCGTCCGCGCACCAGGCGGGCGGTAGCCCACTGCTCGGCCGGTTCTACCTTCATGGCCAGGCGGATGGCGATGGCACTGGCTCCGAACGCTTCCACTCCCCAAATCTCCGGCTCCTCGAGGATGGTGGCGTTGTCGGGAGCCTCCTCCCACACCTCGTCGGCGACGCGTTTGATTACCGACATCGCTTTGGCAATATCAGTGTCGTATGCCACCTCGACGTCGAGAACGGTGCGGGCCCATTCCTGCGACTTGTTGGCGACCCGACGGATCTCACCGTTGGGAACGTGCCACAAGGTGCCGTGAACATCACGGATCTGCGTTGTGCGCAGGTTGACCGCCTCCACGACGCCGGCAGCATCGCCAACATCGATCACATCTCCCACCCCGTACTGATCTTCGAGCAGCATGAAGGTCCCGCTCAAGAAGTCCTTCACGAGACTCTGCGCACCGAAACCGAGGGCGACGCCGACGATCCCGGCACTGGCAATGAGCGGTCCGAGATTGACGTCGAACTCGGACAGAGCCATGAGAGTGGCAATGGTGTAGATAACGAGGGTGGCCACACTGCGGAGCACATTGCCGAGGGTTTGTGTCCGCTGGGCGGCACGTTCCGAGGACTCGCGCAGGTTCAGAACGCGGGAGAGTCCCCGTTGCCTCAGCTTCGGTCTCTCTTCGGCTTGTGCTCTTGCCTCCGCCTCGGCAGCCTCAGCAGCCAGCTCGGCCTCACGGCGCTCCACCATCCGGTCGACGGTTCGCCCGATCCACCGGCGAGCGATCCGGTTGACGAGCCAGGCGACGGCAAGGATCGCCAGGGCTACCAGAAACGGCTGCACCCACCCTGATGCCTCGGCCAGTGACTCATTACCGGTCAGGTCGTAGACCAACTCGCAGAGAAGACCCGGATCGGAGCCGCATGCGTCGGTGAGCGCTCCCTGGGCGAGCAGGAATGATGGTTGCATTGATTCCTCCGCGAACGTTCGGCGGTCAACGTACCAAAACGGTGGGAAGGGGGCGATTCCGGCTGCCGGCGGCCGATTTGCTCAAAAACCCATCCGGGGCTGGATATCAGCGGCAGGAATGCGGATTCGAAGTGCAAGGCCCTGTAGATCTCATGCACCGCCTGGCTCCTCACCAGGCAATTCAGGGCTGAGATTCATCATTTTCAGCAGATACAAAATCTATTGTATTTCCTGTATCTTTGGAATATACTGAAATGAGTCTGATCGAGGCGACACATGACGGCGACACCTGAAGAACAGCGTTTCACCGAAGAGGCCGGCAACATGTTCGACCAATGGTCCCTCCCCCGTATGGCCGGCCGGGTGTGGGGTCTCCTCATTGTTGCCGAGGATCCCCATCTCTCCGCAGCCGACCTGGCCGAACGACTCGGCACCAGCGCCGCCTCGATCAGCTCCTCCACCCGCTACCTCCTCCAGAACAACCTCATCGAACGGGTACGCGTCCCCGGCGAACGACGCGAGTTCTTCACATTCAACCCCGCCAGTCTTCGTTCGATCTACCTGCGGCGTATTGCCGCCGTCGGTGACATGCATCGCATGGCCGAACGGGCCCTCACCTCCTTTGAGGACCGGCCCGTCCCCCATGAGCGCCTACAAGAGATGCACGACTTCTACGAATGGCTCGAACTCGAACTGGCCGCCGTCCTCCGACGCTGGGATGGCCAGAAGGGGCCCGGCACCAAGGAGTAACCAACATGAACGCCCCAGACCACCGCGACCTCATCGTGCTGGAGAGCGTGTCTCGGAAATACGAGCTTGGATCGGTCACCGTCACAGCTCTCGACGAAATCAACCTCCACATCGACGAAGGTGAGTTCGTCGTCGTGCTCGGACCCTCGGGTTGTGGCAAGACAACCCTCATCAACCTGATCGGCTCACTCGACACTCCCACCGACGGTCGAATACAGGTCGGTGAGGTCGACGTAACGGGCGCGGGAAGGAAGGAACTGTTCGAGTACCGCCGGCACCTCGTCAGTTTCATCTTTCAAAGCTTCAACATCTTCCCCGGTCTCACCGCTGAAGAGAACGTCCAGTTCGGTATCGATGCGGCCGAGCGGCAATCCGGCCCAACTGCTCTGCAAGTCCTAGCCAAAGTAGGACTCGGCGACCGGGCCAACCACTTCCCGCATGAACTCTCAGGCGGTGAACAGCAACGGGTGGCGATCGCCAGAGCCTTGGCGACCGGCAATCCGATCTTGCTGGCCGACGAACCCACGGGTGAGCTCGACTTCAAGACCGGTGTGCAGATCCTCGAACTACTCAAAGCCCAGGCCGGGCCGGACACCGCCGTGGTGGTGGTGACCCACAACCGGGAGATCTCCCGGATTGCCGATCGAGTGGTCGAGCTGAGCAGCGGCCGCATCGAGCACGACGGGCCACCTAGGGACGGTCGGGCCGAGATGTCCGACCTGCATTGGTAGGAGGCAAACATGAGCTCCCTCCGCCTCTGGCTCCGCTGGTCGTGGCGCGACCTCCGTCACCATTGGGTGCGGGTGGCCGCCATCGCCCTGATCATCGCACTTGGGACCGGCGCCTACGCCGGCCTGTCCTCCAGTGCTGCCTGGAGACTCGATAGCGCCAACCACAACTACGAACTACTGGCAATGTACGACCTGCGGGTCCGGCTCAGCACCGGCAGCGTCGTCGATGAAGGTGTCCTACTCGACCAACTCACAGAGGTCAGCTCTGTGACTGCTGCCGAGGAACGGCTGATCGTCCCCACCCAGGTTGACGCTTCGACCTCCGATGAGACCATCCTCGTGCGCGGTGTATTGGTGGGCGTCGACGTTACCGACGGGGGACCACACCTCAACCAGGTTTACCCGGCTGAAGGGCGAGCCCTACAGAGTCGGGACGCCGGCCAACCCATCGCTCTCATAGAACGCAACTTCGCTTCCTTCTACGACCTACCGGCCACCGGCACCGCGGCAGTGAGCGGTGGGCAGACCATCGACATCGTCGGCCACGGCATCAGCCCGGAGTACTTCATCGTCCAGCCCGAAGGCGGAGCGTTCTTCTCACAGGCCAACTATGCGGCCCTGTTCACCTCACTCGCGACCGCCCAGGACCTGGCCGGATTGTCGGGTGGAGTCAACGATCTCGTGCTGACCGTGGCCGATGGCATCAACGCTGCGGATCTGGCGGCCGAGATCGAAGCCACCTTCGCCGCCGGCCTGCCGGACATCGGCGTCACGGTCATGACCGCGGCGGACGACCTCACCTATACCCTCGTCTACGAGGACATCGACAACGACCAGGCCTTCTTCAACATGCTGGCCTTCGTCATCTTCGCCGGCGCTGTGGCAGCCGCCTTCAATCTCACCACCCGTCTGGTCGAACACGCCCGGCGGGAGTTCGGCATCGCCATGGCCCTTGGAGTGCCTCGGCGACGAATCGCTCTCCGACCCCTTTTGGTCGGGGCTCAGATCGCCCTGCTGGGGGTGGTGTTTGGACTCGGCATGGGATGGCTGATCGCCGAAGGCATGCAGCGTGTGCTGGAACAGTTCCTGCCGTTCGCCCAGTGGCGGACCGCGCTGCAAGTCGATCTGTTCGCTCGCGCGGCCGTCGCCGGATTCGCAGTTCCGTTCCTTGCCGCCGCCATCCCGGCCTGGCGGGCAGTGCGAGTCGATCCGGTCGACGCCCTACGCACCGGGCATCTGGCCGCCAGAGGGCAGGGCCTGTCCTCCCTCGTGAAAAAGGTGCGCATGCCGGGCAACACGTTCACCAAGATGCCGTTCCGCAATTTCGCACGCGCTCCCCGCCGAACCATTCTCACAATCTTGGGTATCGGAGCGGCAGTGGCGGTGCTGGTGATGATCCTCGGCGCTATCGATTCCTTCCTCATTACGGTGGATAGAGGCGAAGAAGCTGCCACGGCCGGTGAACGCGACCGCATCATCGTCGACCTCGATCAGGTCTACCCGGTTGCCGGCGGTCCGGTCGAAGCAGTCGTGAACGCCGCCACGGTCGGCGAGGCGCGACCAACTCTGCGGGTGGGTGGGGTACTCGTCAACGGAGAAACGGATATCGATGCCATCATCGAATTCGTCGACTTCGAGTCCGGGTTGTTCCGGCCGACACTGTCAGAAGGCGCTGCCCCCGGCGACGAGGTCGGGGTAGTCATCGCCGAGAAGGCGGCCAATGATCTGGGCGTCGGCGTGGGCGACACCATCCGCCTTCGGCACCCGATGCGGAAAGGACTGCTGGCATTCTCGCTAGTGGAGACCGACTTTCGGATATCGGGTATTCATGAACACCCGTTCCGGTTTTTCGTATATATGGCTGCTGAAGACGCGGGAGTAATGGGGCTGACCGGACTGGCCAACTCCGTCGACGTGGTCGCGATCGACGGGGCCGAGGTCGGTGATGTGCAACGGGAACTGTTCGAGGCATCCTCTGTGGTATCGGTTCAGCGGGCCGACTCGGCGGCCAAACTGATCCGCGACCTCCTCGACACGTTCATCGGAGTGTTCCAACTCTTCGAGGGCGTGGTGTTGATCCTGGCCGTGTTGATAGCGTTCAACTCGGCCGGGTTGGGTGTCGAGGAACGCCGCCGCGAGTACGCCACGATGTTTGCCTACGGAGTCCCCCGTCGTCGTGCGGTGCGGATGATCATGATCGAATCCACTCTCATCGGCACCCTGGCCACAGTGATAGGCGTGGCCGGAGGAATGGCAATGCTGGTCTGGTTCGTCCGAAGCCTTGGATCTAGTTCAATGCCGGAGATCGGCCTCGACATCCTGCTCTCCCCGGCCTCGGTGGCCATCGCCGCAATCGTTGGGATCGTGGCTGTGGGTCTGGCACCTCTACTAACCGCTCCCCGACGGCTCGCCGGAATGGATGTACCGTCGACGCTCAGAGTCATGGAGTAGCACCGGGGTTTTCGACTGATCGCGGTCGTCGCGCCAACATTCGTTCAACTGGAGGTGACCATGTCCGTCCATTACGAAGTCCGGGGATCTACCGCGCTGATCACCATCGACCGACCCGAACGACGCAACGCCATCAATCTCGAGACCGCCGACCTACTTCAACGGGCCTGGCAGCGTTTCGATACAGATGAGCAAGCGGTGGTCGGGGTACTGACAGGGGCGGGAGGAGTCTTCTCGGCCGGGGCCGATCTCAAGGACTTCGACCTCATCGACCGACCCGACGGGTTTCTCGGGTTCACCCGCATGATCGTCTCGAAGCCCACCATTGCCGCCGTCGAGGGTTACTGCGTTGCCGGCGGCCTGGAGATGGCGCTCTGGTGCGACCTCCGAGTTGCCGCCGAAGGGGCCGTCTTCGGGTGTTTCGAGCGAAGGTTCGGTGTGCCGCTGGTCGACGGAGGCACACAACGCCTGCCGAGAATCGTCGGTCTGTCGCGGGCGCTCGACATGATCCTGACGGGCAGGTCGGTCGATGCCGGAGAGGCAATCGACATCGGACTAGCCGACCGCCTCTCCCCCGCCGGGTCGGCACTCGA
>JBLYYS010000269.1:0-3826 GCA_048550235.1 Acidimicrobiia bacterium
AGCTTCTCCTCCAACCTCTCGTCGTCCAGCGCCAGGATTGCGACGGCCAGCAACGCCGCATTGGTGGCGCCGTCGATGGCAACGGTGGCAACCGGGATCCCGGTCGGCATCTGCACAGTCGCAAGAAGTGCGTCCATCCCGTCGAGCGATGCCGACAAGGGCACACCGATAACGGGCACGAGCGTCTTGGCTGCCATTACACCGGCAAGATGGGCTGCCTTGCCGGCTCCGGCAATGATCACCGAGTAGGTTTCCGCAGCCGCTTCTGCAAACGCGATCGCATCGTCTGGGGTCTTGTGGGCTGAGAGGACGCGCACATCTGATTCGACATCAAAGGATCGCAGCGTGTCGGCTGCCTTCTGCATCACCGGCCGATCTTTGCCGGACCCCATCACGATCGCTACCCGGGCCATCACCGCACCTTTCGACTTCTACTCGTGCATCTTCTTGCAATCCGGCCCGGCTGGCAAACCGGAGTAGGGTCGATGGCATGGAAGACGAGCAGAAACGTGGCGAGGACGAGAACCCGAAGTTCAGTCCAATGGCGGCCGGCATTGCCATCGGGGCGGGTGTGGGAGCAGCGCTTTTCGCCGCCACCCAGAATCCGGTGTGGATCGGTGTCTTTGCAGGTATCGGAGTTGCTACCGGTGCCGCCTTCCAATCGGGGGACCGTCGGTAACCTCATCCAATAGCCAATAGCTATTCAGCGTTCGGCGATGTCCGAGCGGAACTGCTTGCCATCCCAATTGATCTCCCCGGCGGCGGCGTAGGCTCGCCCGCGAGCCGACGCGGCATCGGGACCGGTTCCTACGATGTTGAGCACACGGCCCCCGGCGGTCACCAAGTTCCCGTCTTTCACCGCGGTCCCGGCATGGAAGATGATGACTCCGTCCTCCTGTGATGCGCCTGCAACTCCGGAGATGACGTCGCCCTTGCGCGGAGCTTCCGGGTAACCGTCGGCGGCCAATACGACGTCGACCGCGGTTCCCTCGAACCAGTTGATCGATCTCCCCTGCAAGGTCCCATCGAGGGCTGAGAGCAGCAGTTCGAGAA
The DNA here is from genome assembly GCA_048550235.1 of Acidimicrobiia bacterium. Lineage (GTDB taxonomy): Bacteria > Actinomycetota > Acidimicrobiia > Spongiisociales > JAHEDJ01 > JAHEDJ01. The sequence continues at coordinate 1,054 of JBLYYS010000269.1, forward strand.
GATCGTCATCCATGCGGGGCAGTACCACCTGGGTCTCCGGGTCGCCCAATCGACAGTTGAACTCCAATACGACCGGTCCGTCGTCCGTTAGGACGAGACCGGCATAGATGAAGCCGACGTACGGAGTCCCATCCGCAGCCAGGGTGGCCATGACCGGACTGATTACGTTGGCAAGGGTGTGATCGACGATGCCGTCCGGTAGATCCTCAACGGGCGAATAGCACCCCATCCCGCCGGTATTGGGTCCTTCGTCGGCATCTCTCAATCGCTTGTAATCCCGGGCGGGAGCGAGCGGAATGGCAGTGGTCCCATCGCAGATAGCGAACACGCTCAACTCCGGACCGGCCAGGTAGTCCTCGATGATGACGGTGGTGCCTGCCGGTCCGAACCCACCGTCCAGGCACCGCTCAACCCATGCGCCCGCCTCGTCCCGGTCCTCTGTGACGAGAACGCCCTTTCCGGCAGCAAGTCCATCGGCCTTGACCACGTACGGCCCGGACTTCTCGGCTAGATAGGCGATGGCGGGCTCCCTCTCTGTGAACGCTTGCCAGGCCGCGGTAGCGACCCCCGAACGGTCCATGATCTCCTTGGCGAACTTCTTCGAACCCTCCAGACGGGCTGCCGCTCTGGTGGGACCGAATACTGCGATTCCTTTGCCCTCGAGGGCATCGACGATCCCCGCAACCAGGGGTACCTCTGGGCCGACGATCACCAGGTCGACCTGTTCGGCTTGCGCTACTTGCGCGATGGCGCCGACATCGTCGGCTGCTATTCCTTCCACGACTGCACCCAGCCCGGCCAAACCCGGATTCCCTGGAAGTGAGATCAGCTCGTGAACGAGCGGGCTCTTAGACATCGCCCATCCCAGGGCATGCTCACGTCCGCCGCTACCGATCAGCAGAACCTTCATGCGCGCTCCACCAGTTGAGTTCGCTCAGGTCCGACCGACACCCAGCGGATGGGAACTCCAATTGTCTCTTCGATGAACTCGATGTAGTTCTGCGCTTCGACCGGGAGATCGTTGTAGGAGCGGGCTCCGGTGATATCGCTGTTCCAGCCGGGGAAATCCTTGTAGGCGGGAGTGCAGTTGTAGAGGACCCTCTGCTGGCGGGGGAATTCGTCGTAGCGCTCGCCCAGCGAGGTGTATCCGACTGCGACCTTGACGGTCTCGAAGTGAGACAGGACATCGAGCTTGGTCAGAAATAGGTCGGTCAGGCCGTTGACCCGGACTGCATAGCGGAGAGCCACCAGATCCAACCAGCCGCATCTGCGACGGCGGCCGGTGACGGTTCCGTACTCGCCGCCGATGTCCACCATACGATCGCCGATTTCGTCGGCGAGTTCGGTGGGAAACGGGCCCGTTCCGACTCGCGAGATATAGGCCTTGGCGATGCCCACCACCCGGTGAATGTCTTTGGGTCCGATTCCCACGCCGGTCAGCACTCCACCGGCGGTAGGGCTGGATGACGTGACGAAGGGGTATGTGCCGTGGTCGATATCGAGCAGGGTTCCCTGGGCGCCTTCGAAGATGACTTCCTTTCCATCTTGTATGGCCTGCCAGAGAAGCAGGGAAGTGTCGGTAACCATCGGCAAGAGACGTTCGGCGTAGGCCAGATACTCGTCGGCAATCGGTCCGGGGTCGATCGGTAGCTGGTTGTAGACCCTGGTCAGGATCTTGTTCTTGTCTTCGAGAGCAACCTCCAGCTTCTCTCTGAAGATCTTCGGGTCGAAGAGATCCTGTACTCGGATGCCGTGCCTTGCGTACTTGTCGGTGTAAGCCGGACCTATGCCCTTTTTTGTGGTGCCGATCTGGCTGCGCCCGAGAAAGCGTTCCATCACCGCGTCGAGTTTGCGGTGATAGGGCATGATCAGATGAGCGTTGGATGAGATCTTGAGGCGGCTTGTGTCTATCCCCTTCTCGCTCAGCATGTCGATTTCGGCGAGGAGAACACTGGGATCAACCACCATGCCGGAAGCGATCACGGGGATCACCTGCGGATACATGACTCCGCTGGGGATCAGCGACAGAGCCAGCTTCTGGTCCCCGACGATGATGGTGTGACCGGCGTTGTTTCCACCCTGGTAGCGGACGACGTAGTCCGCATGCTCGGAGAAATAGTCGGTGACCCGACCTTTCCCTTCGTCTCCCCACTGAACGCCCAGAACTGCCGTGGCGGGCATGAATCCTCCTAAAGAGCCGCCAGGCGACATCGTAGCTCTACCTGCTCGACCGACAGATACCCGCTTCGGCACGTACACTGTGCGACCGGAGGAACGATGCCGAGAATTCGCGCAGGCAATATCGAAGAGCACAAGGAACTGACGAGGGGCCAGATCCTCGACGCTGCCCAGGATCTGTTCAGTGAGCACGGCTATCAGGAGACGTCGCTGGGTGATATCGCTGCTTTCGTCGGAATAGGTCGTACAACGCTCTACGAGTATTTCAAGGACAAGGAGGACCTCCTTGCGTCTCTTGTCGATGAAACCTTGCCTCAGGTCTTTGCGGACATGGCGGAGCAACTCGACTCAGAGGCTCCCTTCATCGACCAACTCGCCGAACTGACGGTCCGGCTCACGGAGTGGGTCGTCACTGATCCGACACTGGGCCTGCTGTTGCACCGCGAGGTACCGCGCCTCTCGGACGCCACCCAGGAGCGCATACGGGTGGCGCATGAGAACCTCTCGAAGGAGTATGCGCGCATTTACCGCGGGGGAGTCATGGGTGGTGAGATGCGGGCGTTGCCGTGGGATCTGGCAGGTCGCTTCGTACAGG
>JBLYYS010000270.1:0-17282 GCA_048550235.1 Acidimicrobiia bacterium
TGTACTTGATCGGTGAAAACATCCACATCATTTCCGACAAAGTGAAGGCCGCCCTGACGGCCCGCGATGCCGGATTCTTTCAGAAACTGGCCGTCGCCCAAGTGGAAGCCGGCGCCCAGGCGCTCGATCTCAACCTCGGCCCACGCAAGAAAGACTGGGAAGAGGTTTTCCCCTGGATGGTGAAGACGGTCGAAGAGGTTGTCGATGTGCCATTGAGCCTCGACAGCACAAACCTGGCCGGGATCGAGGCGGGCCTCAAGGCGATCACCAAAGCCCAACCGATCATCAACTCAGTTTCCGCAGAAGAGGAGCGGCTCGACGCCGTCCCGCTGGTGGCCAAGAAGTACAACGCCAAACTGGTTGCCCTGACTATGGCCAAGAGCGGTATACCGGTCTCCGCCGACGAGCGAGTGAACATCGCGATCGAGAAGCTCATCCCGCGCCTGCTGGAGATCGACTATCCGGTGTCGGATCTCATCATCGACCCCTTGGTCCTAACCGTCTCAGGTTGCCAGGAATACGCCCCCGAGCTGATTGAGGCCGTCCGTACCCTGCAAGTCGTGTGGGATCCAGCTCCGGCGATCTCAGTCGGAATCTCGAACGTTTCCAATGGGGTGCCGACCAAGAATCGATCGCTGATCAATCGGGTCTACCTCGCCATGCTGATGGGCGCAGGCCTGCAGATGATCATCGCCGACCCGTTCGACGAAGAGCAGAACGAGGTGATCAGGGTCATCGAGGAGCGAGACGCCACCACGCCGATCGGAAAGCTGTATCTGGCGATCAGCGATAGGACCGCGGCGATGGAGGAGTTGACGTTCGACGATGTCGACGCGTCGGATCCCGCCCAGATGGAGATCTGGAAGACCGTGCAGATCCTCTCCAACAAGGTCATCTACGCAGAGTCATATCTACAGCAGTAGCCGGAAGGAGTCACGGGTGTCGAGACTGAAACCTGCCCGCCGCTGGCAGCCCGCTTGGCGGCCATTCAAGCGTGAAGCACTGGGCGACAGAGCCCTCGCGCATGTGGAGCGAATGGTCAAGGGGCCTATTTACGGGTGCCGGATGTGCGGCAACTGTCTCCTGCAGGAGACGGCGTTCATCTGCCCGATGGAATGCCCCAAGGGCCTCCGCAATGGGCCGTGCGGTGGCTCCACGCCCGAGATTTGCTACGTCGACGAAACGCGTCCGTGCGTCTGGTACGAGATTCACGAACGGGCCTTCGCCACCGGCCGGGAAGAGAAACTGCTGGAAGTGCTGCCGCCGCTGGACTGGGACAAGGTCGGGGGCGAGACTTGGGGTGACGTATACCGTCAGACACGTGAAGTCGGGTTCGCCAACTTCTTCTCCGGCGTACGGAACAAGGAGACCCGTTCCGAGATATGGGAATCGGTTTTCCTACCCGTCAGGCAGCCGGACTGGTGGCAAGGGGATGCGGAGTACCACCCACCCGCGTACGATGAACCGGCCTCAGAACTGGAGCGGCGGCTGCGTGCCGGCGAATTCGTTGTCACCTCAGAGGTAGCCCCTCCGATGGGTACGGCCACCGGCAAGCTGGTGCGCGAGACCGAGATGATCCGGCCGTATGTCACGTCGGTGAATTACACAGACTCTCCCTCTGCCACCGCACGGATGTCCAGTCAGGCCTGCAGCGTCATGGCGCTACAGAACGGTGCAGAACCCGTCATGCAGATAGCGGCCCGGGATCGCACCAGGGTCGGGGTTCAGGCTGAGGTGATGGGCGCCAGTGCCCTAGGCATCCGGAATATCCTGTGCCTTTCCGGCGACAGCCCTGCGATCGGCCCTGCGCCGCGCAGTCGGATGGAAGTCGTCGACATCGAGTCGGTGCAGATGCTGTGGATCCTTCGGCGAATGCGCGACGAGGGGGTCTACCTGGATGGACGCAAGATCAAGAGTCCACCCAGCTACTTCTTGGGCGCAGCTGCCTCGCCGTACGCTTCGCGGCCGGAATTCCAGGCGCTCCGTGAACACAAGAAGGTCAACGCCGGTGCACAGTTCTTCCAAACCAACATCGCCTTCGAGCCCAAGGGCGTCGAGATCTGGCTGGAGTCGCTGGCCGACAGGAACATTCTGGACAAGGTGTTCATCCTGATCGGGCTGACGCCTCTCAAGAGCTTCAAGATGGCCAGCTACATGAACGACTCCGTGCCGGGCGTCTTCATCCCCGAGACCATTCTCGACCGGCTCGAGAAAGCCGGCGACCCGGAGAAGGAAAAGGAGGAAGGTGTCCAGATCACGTTGGAACTCATAGACCAGATCAAGGACATGGAGGGCGTCAACGGGTTCCACCTGATGCCTGTGATGTGGGAATCGATCATTCCCCGGATCGTGAGCGAGGCAGGGCTTCTGCCGTCGGACTTCACGCCTCCGTCCAATCACGACGAGCTGATTGTGGGGGTGTGATCCGAACATGAAGATAGCGATCAGCGGCAAGGGTGGGGTCGGCAAGACGACCCTGGCGGCTCTCCTCGCCCAGACCTATGCAGATAGGGGTCGGGCCGTGCTGGCCGTCGATTCGGATCCGTCGCCATCGTTGGCGCACGCCCTTGCGTTCCCCGACGAGCTCCTAGAGCAGCTGCAGCCGATTTCCGAGATGGACGAACTGATCGAGGAGCGTACCGGCGCCCAGCCGGGGGCAATGGGCTCCTTCTTCACCCTCAATCCGCGAGTCGACGATGTGCCGGAACGCTTCAGCGCCGTTCACGACGGAGTCCGGTTGTTGGAAATGGGCTCGGTTGAATCGGGCGGTTCCGGGTGCATCTGCCCGGAGAGCGCCATGCTGAAGACCTTGTTCACCCACCTCCTCTTCCGGGATGACGATGTCCTGATCATGGACATGTATGCCGGTGTCGAGCACTTGGGTCGAGCCACGGTCGATTTCGTTGATGCACTTCTGATCGTAGTAGAGCCCACCAGGCGCAGCCTCAGCACTGCGGCTCAGATCAAGAAGCTCGCCGAAGACATCGGGCTGGAATCCATGTGGCTGGTCGGAAACCGGATCCGGGGCAACGAAGATCTGGCGTTCCTGGAACAGGAAGTATTCGATATTCCGCTGATCGGGTACATGCCCGAAGAACCTCTGGTGGTCGAGGCCGACCGCCGAAATGATTCCGTGTACGGATTGGCGCCGTCGATGCGGGAGGCGGCCGGTAGAATCGCCGATGCGCTCGCCGAGGCGATGCGGGTGTCGGGTTCCTAACGAACGAGGTAGTGATGACGACGACGATTGCGGTGGCCGGCAAGGGCGGGGTCGGAAAAACGACCGTGGCTGCGCTAACAATCAAGTACCTGGCCGAAACCGGCCGTGGCGCCACGCTGGCAATCGACGCCGACCCCAGCAGCAACCTGAACATGGTGCTTGGTCTCGATCTCGAGTGGACCGTGGGAGACATCCGAGAAGATCTGCTCACCAAGGCCAGGGAGAGTGTCACCGCCGGCGGGGCAGCTATGGGGGGCTTACCGGGCGGGCTGAGCAAGCACGAGTTTCTCGACTTCGAGGTGCGGTCTTCATTGTCGGAGGGGATCGACTTCGATTTGATAGCCATGGGACGCGGGGAAGGCCCCGGCTGCTATTGCGCCGTCAACCACAATATGCGCGAGGTCATCGACTCCATCGGGGGCGGCTATGGACATGTCGTGATCGACAATGAGGCCGGCATGGAGCATCTCAGCCGCCGCACCACCCGCGACGTGCAGCACCTGCTGATAGTGAGCGATCCCACTCAGCGAGGGATCGAGGCAGCCCGTCGCATTGCAGGTTTCAGGCGCGAGTTGGATATCAACATTGAGAACGCCCACCTCATAATCAACAGATTGCCGGCCGGTGAAATACCCGGCGCGCTGCTGGAGGCGGCGGAAAAGGTCGATGCGCCGCTGTTGGGGACCATCCCGCAGGACGGAGATATCACGGAGTTCGAGTTCACCGGTCGCCCGGTGGTCGAACTCGGCAACGATTCACCCGTGTACCGAGCACTGGCCGCAATGCTCGAGAAGATCCTGTGATCTCGATCCGCCCGAGGGTCGGAAGCTACGCGCCATGAGGATCCTGGGTGTCATCACCGGCGACTACGGCAAAAGACACCTCGACAACATCCGGGATCACGGACCCGACGAATGGACGATCGCGGAGTGGAGGGCACCGTCCCGCTACCCGATCGTGATCGACTATCCGGATGAGTTCGTTCCCGACGACCTCCATCCTGCCGACCTAATCCTGTCGTTTCCCGAGGTATCCGCGGTGGCAGAGCTGATACCGGACGTCGTCGAGTTGACCGGGGCTTCTGCCGTCATTGCCGCAGTCGACAACGAAGCCTGGCTCCCCCGGGGCCTGGCTCGGCAGCTGCGAGGCTGGTTGGAGGCGATGGATGTCGTGTGCGTGACCCCCAAGCCACTCTGTTCGTTGACGGAGTCGGACTACGGTACGGCTCGGAGCCAACGGATGCCCTACGAAGATCCGCTGATCTCGGAGTTCGCCCGCTGGTTCGGCCAACCCGATCTTCGACTCACGGTCGATCCGAGCTCAAAGACCATCACTTCGGCCTCAGTTTCCCGGGATGCCGTATGTGGGTGTGCTCGCTATGTGGCAGAACGACTGGTGGGAGTATCCGCCGATGACGCCGCGCAAGAAGCCGGCCTGCTGCATCACCACTATCCGTGTCTGGCCAGCATGGGGATCGATGGCGACTTCGGTGACACGCTGATGCACGTGTCGGGGAACGTGCTCAAAGACAATGTTGCCGAGCAGGTGAAGCCGTATCGGAACATCACCTATATCGCTCCCGGTGAGCAATCTCGGTAGGTGAGCTGTGGTCGATCGAGGTTCGTTCGCTCCACATTCCTGGGCTCGGCGCTCTGTGCACCATCCGACGCGGAGCAGGACTGTCGACTCTGGCTGAGTCGAGCCGGACCATGCGACGCTTGCGCCCAGACACTGTGGGTGCGTGCCGGGTTCGTTGTCGCCCTCCGCGCTGAACTCGTGCAGGAGACGCTGCCGTCCTCCGACTTCACCTGACGAACGCCGCCAACGAACCGGTGAGGACACATCGCCACCAAGTTCGTCATGGTGGCGGCAGACCAGCGCTCCTCTCCGCGAGCACCTCTCCTCCTACCATGGAAGCGATGTGGCAGAGGGTTCTCAAACGGGCAGTGATTGCAGTCGGATCGATCCTTCGCCCGCTGCTGTCCAGATTCGGCGTTGACCTCAAGGCAAGCTACGAGCTCAGCTACTGGCGGCGACAGGCACGACGGGAAGGGCAATTATCCAACCTCTTCTACCGGCGACTGTTCACGGAAACCATCGGACTGCCGGAAGAGGCCTATCGAGGAAGGCGGATCCTGGACATCGGATGCGGGCCCCGCGGCAGCCTCGAGTGGCTCACGGAATCCCCTCTCCGGCTCGGTGTCGACCCTCTCGTACCAGCGTATTCGGAGTTTGGGATAGCCCAGCACAGCATGTTGTATGCAGCGGCCGTTGCCGAGCACCTACCGTTCAGGTCGCAGACATTCGACATCGTCACCAGTCTGAACTCGCTTGACCACGTCGACGACCTCAACGCCTCTCTCGATGAGATCGGGCGCGTGTTGACGATTGACGGCCTCTTTGTCCTCTTGGTTGAGGTGCATCGCAAACCGACCTTGGCAGAACCGATCTCGATCCCCTGGAATCTGACCCATTCCCTACAACCGGGTTTTGATGTCGTGCGCGAGCTTCACTTCGAGGAGTCACCCAAGCGGCGCGGAAGCTCAGCCGCGGCCGCAGCCGGTGTCTTGTTCGACCACTCCGACGACCGGTCCCGCTCGGGAACTCTGCTGGCGGTGCTCCGGCGGACTTCGGGTTGAAAATCCGCTCCAGGTCTCCCGTGCGGGTTCAAGTCGGGATGGCACGACGTCGAGCAGAGGTAACGAAGTCGGAGATACCATGATCCGCGACCTCGACCATCTACCATCCGCGTCGATGGCGAACCCAACCTCTCGACGCAAGACCGCAGAGACCGACGCCCGTGAGGATCCGGTCAGGCAGTATCTCGACGAAATCGGCGAGTACCCACTCTTGAGCGGCGACGACGAAGTAGACCTGGCAAAAAGAATCGAACGCGGAAACCGTGCCTCGACTGCTCTGCAACAACAGGAATTGAGTCCCACCGAGAGGGCGAAACTGCAGATCCTCGCCAAGCGAGGTGTGGACGCTCGCAGCCAGTTCATCAACTCGAACCTGAGGCTGGTCGTCTCAATCGCCAAACGTTACGCCAAGTCGGATCTGCCGTTCCTGGATTTGATTCAGGAAGGGAATCTCGGCCTGATCAGGGCAGTCGAAAAATTCGAATATCGCAAAGGTTTCAAATTCTCCACGTACGCGACCTGGTGGATACGTCAGGCGATCACCAGAGCGATTGCCGACAAGGGCCGGACAATCCGGGTACCGGTCCACATGATGGACACAATCGGCCAAGTACGAACCACGGAGAATCACCTCTTCAAGACCCTGGGCCGAACACCTACGGTCGAGGAGATCGCCAACGAATCGGGACTCACGCCAGAGCGGGTCAAGGAAGCCCAGAAAGTTGCTCCTGAACCCGTTTCGCTTTTCGAGCCCGTCGGCGAGGACGACGCAGTCCTGGGTGACTTCATCGAAGACCTAGATGCCACTACCCCGTTCGACATGGTGGCGGCAGGATTCGGCAGGGCCGACCTGGTTCGAGTGATGCAGAAGCTGACCGAGCGCGAACGCACCGTATTGACCATGCGCTACGGGCTCGAATCCGGCATTCCTCAGACTCTCGACGAAGTCGGCAAACACTTCAGTTTGACCAGGGAACGCATCCGGCAAATCGAAGCCAAAGCGCTGGCCAAACTACGGCACCCCTCCGCACCCGGGAGCTTGCGCCACCTACTCGCCCGTTGACAAGCGCCGAGAATGAAAACGCCCGTCTGCAAACCTGGCTCTGTTTGACCAGATTCACAGACGGGCGATTCACTCGGTTGGGTTACGCGGTACGAACCAGCTCCCACAGTTCATTGCGATTGGCCTCCAGCGGCAAACCGACATCATTCTTACGTGGGCGCCCTCTGGTGCGCTTGCGGTAGAAGGGCTCTCCATCCCAGAAGATGACGCCGCCCCAGACGCCCCAGTCCTCATTGTTTTCCAGGGCGGCCTCCAAGCACTGGATGCGCACCGTACATCGGAAGCACACGGCTTGAGCTGCAGTCAATTCCTCCGGGTATTCGCTGAAGAACAGATCTCCCTGTCCCCCTTCGATGCATAACCCTTGTTCGTATATCTCGTTCACTGTGTTCGTCCTTTCAAGAAAAAGCCGCCTTGCTTGCGCTTGGCGGCTCTGCTCGTTGAGGTGAAAAGGTCTTACATCAGAGAACGAGCGGCCGCTCACGCGCGCCGGAAACCGTCGGAGTTGCTCCGAGGAGTCGCATTGCGTTGTGGAACGACCGAATGTTCATAGATCACCGCTTTGTTACGTTTCGTCAACTTATCGAAATCCAGGACAGGCGTCAAGGGAATAAAGCCGTTAGCCGTTAGCCGTTGGCCATTGGCCAATGGCTCTCACGGGTTGTTGATGAAGCGCTCCAGCTTCGCTAGGCCCGCCGACGTGTCTTCACCAAGATTGATTCGCATCAGCCGTCGGCCTCGCCCAACGAGAGCCTGAGCGTCACCCCAGCTCTGGGCACCGATCAGATCACCGAATGTGTAGTCCGTCTCGGGTACCGCGATGTCGTCGGTGATCTCATCTATCAGTTGAATGAAGACCCCACTGTTGGGACCGCCTTTGTGTAGCTGCCCCGTCGAGTGAAGAAATCGAGGCCCGAATCCGAGGGTGGTGGCATAGCGCAGCCTGTTGCGCAGCGTATGCCGAATCGCCTGGAGAACGGTCTGGTTGCCGGTAGTCGGACTCAGAAATGCCTGAATTCCGAAGTAGTCGCCCGGGCGGGTGTCTCCGCCTTCGATTCGCTCAACATCGTCTACGGCCCACTCCACCACCGGTTCTCCGGAGGTCTCCCCCTTCATCGCTCGGACCGCCAGCTCCTTGGCTAGTTGCACATCGGGTTGATCAAACGGATGGATTCCGAGAATGCTGCTGGCGGCGGCCACCGCAAGCTCCGCGCGAAACATCTCGGCCCCGAGCTCATGAAGGTCATCGAGCTGGAACCGGACAACTGCATGGCCGGACCGCTCCAGGGTGCCGACCACTCGATTGTGCTCAACGAGATCGTCACCGGCGTACTCGTATGAAATGAACAACCTGTCCCTGCCGTACACGGATGGGTCACCGACGGACTCGCCGGCGATCGGAATGATTCCCACCCCATCCTTCCCCGTACTCTCTGCTACCAGCTGTTCGAGCCAGTCCGGGAACGCTGTCAGAGAAGGAGACACGAGGTACGTGAGCTTGTCGAATCCCGCCCGGGCGAACTCCCCGAGAACCGCGCCGTGTCGTAGAGCCGGATTGTCTACCGTGGGCACCTCTGCGGCTGACGCGGTCGCCATGTTCAGTGCCGAATCAACGAGTTTCCGTATGTCGATACCAATCAGGGCGGCGGGAACAAGCCCGAACGCCGATAGGGCCGAGTAGCGCCCTCCCACATCGGGTGGAGCCAGGAAGACCTTTCTGAAACCTCTCTCGCCTGCGATCTGCTCGAGAGAACTGCCGGGATCGGTAATAGCCACGAACCGGGAACCATCGGCTCCCGTCGCTGCCCAGAAGTAACGGAAGAACGACATGGTCTCGAGCGTGCCGCCGGATTTGCTGGCAACTACGAATAGCGCCCGTTCCAGATCGATTCGATCATGGACGGCCCGCACTGCCTCTGGATGCGTGGAGTCGAGCAAAACGAGTTCGGCTCGTCCGCCGCTCAACGTCCGCTGGAACACCTCCGGAGCCAGACTCGAACCACCCATCCCCAACAACACGACAAAGTCAACGTCGGTCACTTCTCGCGCGAAAGCTTCGAGTTCTGACACCTGCTCCGCCATCGAGGAAGGCAGGTCCAGCCAGCCCAGGCGATCGACGATCTCTGGACGTTCGAGGGGGAACCAGAGGGTCGGATCCTTGGTCCATATGCGGTGGCCAAAGCGAACAGAATCCCAGTTCGCGAGGCGTTCTTCGATGGCGGTAGCGACGCTTCCAAGCGACCAATTCGACACGTGCGGACTCCCTGTAGTTCTGCTCAGGTCCAAGTTAGCGCTCGTATTGTTCGCACACAGTACGATCCTGCCGTCTGCTGCAGCCGTATGTGCCTCACGGCGGTTGAATCCCCGGTATTGTGGAAGCCGAATCCGGCGGAAGTGATTTGCGAATGGCGACGTGCAAGAACTGCAAGGCCGAATTGACTGCAGGCTACGACTTCTGTCTTGCCTGCGGCATGCCGGTGCCCACGGACATAGCGGTACCCGACCTCGGAGCGAAGGACGAGGAGAAGATCATGCCCCCGCCTCCTCCTATTCCCGATTCGGTCGCAGCCCCGCCGCCTCCGCCCATCCTGCCACCCCCTCCCCCGGCCTATCAGGAGTCGCCTCCCGTCCACGTCGGCAGCGGAATGTCGCCAAATGAAGAGCGCACGTGGAGCATGGCCGCGCACGGTGCCGCCTTCTTGTCGGTAGTCGGAGTTCCGCCTGTGATCGGACCATTGGTTGTCTGGTTGATCAAGAAGGATTCGTCTCCGACAGTCGACGCCCACGGCAAGGAAGCGGTGAACTTCAACCTGTCGTTCTTGATATACGGAATCGTGTCATTCGTACTTCTGTTTGTCCTGATCGGATTGCTCCTGCTGCCTATCGTTGGAATCGCCTGGTTCGTATTGGCGATCATCGGCACGATGAAGGCGTCTGCCGGCGAGTTCTATCGATACCCGGCGACAATCCGTTTCATCAAGTAGACGGCCCCCATCCAATGGCCCCGATCGCCGACGACGGCACGATCGGCGTCACGGGCATGACCGGATCCAACCTCTCGTAGGATTCGCCTAGCTCCGGCCGGGCATCGGCATCGCCACGGTTGGGCCAATTGGCAATGGCCCGTTCGGCCAGCGCGGTGATCGTGAGCGACGGGTTCACGCCCAGGTTGGCTCCGACCGCCGCCCCGTCGATGACATGCAGACCGGGATACCCGAATACCCGGTGATATGCGTCTACGGCGCCCCTCTCTGAGGTCTCTCCGATCGGAGCACCCCCGAGAATGTGCGCTGTGAGCGGAATGTCCAGTAGTGCTTCATTGATGGAACTTCCAGGTTCACCTCCCATTACCTCAGCTGCGACCCTTGCGGCCTCGTTCGCAACAGGGATGTAGGTGGGTGTGGGCCTACCCTGATCGGGAGCCGTCGTGAACCGGCCGTTCTTCCGGAAAATCCGCAAGCTGTTGTCGAGACTTTGCATGACGAGAAGTATCAGCGACCTTTCCGACCAGTGACGAAGGTCCATGGCACGGATTATCTTCAGTGGGCTGCGGACGGCTGCCGCCAGAAACCGAACCCAGCGTGGCGCACGACCACCACCGTCCACCAGGATGGTCGTGAGCAGCCCCATCGAGTTGCTCCCAACTGGGTAGCGCACAGGTTCGATGTGAGTGTGGGGCTCCGGGTGTATGGATGATGTAATCGCCACACCCTCGCTGTAGTCGATTGTTGTATCGGAAGCGGAGGCTCCGAGGATTGCCTCGCTGTTGGTTCGAAACTGATACCCAAGCCGATCCGACAGACCCGGTAGCGACGACTCCTTGAGACGTAAGAGGAGTTTCGAAGTTCCGAGCGCACCGGCCGAGAAAACCACGTGATCAGCGGTAAATACTCGCCGCCTTTTCCGGAACCACGCTCCCGGCTTCTCAGTGGTCACGCGATACCCCCCGCCGGGGAGCGGAGCGACATCGGTCACAAGGTGCTGAGGAAGGACATCGGCCCCGTGCCGTTCGGCCATGTACAGATAGTTGCTTTGGAGCGTGTTCTTAGCGTTGAAACGACACCCGACCATACATCCGCCGCATTGCTTGCAGCCCGTGCGAGTCGGGCCCTCCCCGCCGAAATAGGGGTCGGGGACTTCGACGTTCTTCTCACCGAAATACACAGCGACAGGTGTCGGTCGAAAGGTTTCCTCCACTCCAAAGTGGGCGGCGACCTCTTTGATGACCCGATCAGAATTGGTTTCGACCGAGTTCTCCTCGACGCCGAGCATTCGCTCGGCCTGGTCGTAATAGGGGGCAAGCTCACTCTCCCAGTCGGTAATGCCGCCCCATTGCGGGTCCCGGTAGAAAGCATCGTGAGGGCGGTAGGACACATTGGCCCACACCAGAGACCCGCCACCTACCCCGGATCCAGACAGGATCATCACATCCTTGAGCAGAGAAATCCGCTGAATGCCACGCATGCCAACTCGCGGGAACCAGAAGAACCGGCGAACGTCCCAGTTCGTCTTGGGAAGAGACTCGGCATCCCACCGCTTCCCGGACTCCAGCACTCCCACGCAGTAGCCCTTCTCGGTCAGGCGCATGGCAGATACGCTGCCCCCAAACCCGCTACCGACAATCAGAACGTCGTAATCGTGCTGGGCCATGCCCAGATCCTAGAACCAGCAGAGTTTCAGAAGAGGTTGAGGAGGGCAGTTTTCTCGGTTTCGGGGAGGAAGGATGCTTCTATGGAGTTGCGGGCGATCGTGGTCATCGTTTGATCCGATAGGCCAAGGGCCTCCTGGATGGCCGCGTAGTTGTCGCCGATGTATCCACCGAAGTACGAAGGGTCGTCGCTATTCAAGGTCACCTTCAGACCCCGGTCGAGCATGGCCTGCAATGGGTGTCGATCGAGCCGATCTATCACCTTCAGCTTGACATTGGAGAGTGGGCATACCGTGAGCGGCACCTGATCGGCCACTAGCCGGGCGACGAGGGCGTCGTCCTCCAATGCCCTGTTGCCGTGGTCGATCCGCTCGACGCCGAGTACGTCGAGTGCGCCCCACACGTACTCAGGTGGACCCTCTTCGCCCGCGTGCGCAACCAGATGAAGACCCTCATCCCGCGCCAGATCGAAGACACCCTCGAAATCCTCCGGAGGGAACCCGACCTCGGACGAGTCGAGCCCGACGCCCAGCAGCAAGTGGCGATACGGGAGGGCCGACTCGAGTGTCCTCATCGCCTCGTCCGGTCCAAGATGGCGGAGGAAACACAGAATCAACCCCGACGAGATGTCGTACCGCTCGGTCCCGGCGATCAAGGCTGAGGTGATCCCGGAAATCACCGTCTCGACCGAGACGCCTCTGTCAGTGTGGGTTTGCGGGTCGAAGAAGATCTCGGCTCGCTTGACACCGTCATCGCTCACCCTTTCGAGGTAGGCAATGGTGAGGTCGAAGAAGTCTTGCTCGGTAACCAGAGTTTGGGCTGCTTCGTAGTAAACGTCGAGGAAAGACTGAAGATTCGTGAACTCGTACGCGGCCTGAACCTCAGTCGTGCTGGAGTACCTGAGCGGGACCTCGTTACGGGCCGCAAGAGCCAGCATCAAATCGGGCTCGAGCGTTCCCTCAATGTGGAGATGCAGCTCAGCTTTGGGCAGGCCTCTCACGAACTCGCTCACCGTGCTCCTTTCGTTCGGAACAGACTATCCCGATTGCAGGCGATCGCGATTCCTTCCCGAGCACGACACCCGGTGTAGCTTGATGGCCATGAGCACTCTGTTGATCAAAAACGCGGCCGTCCTCGTCACAATGGATGAAGACAGAAGAGAGATCGAGCACGGTGGGTTGTTCGCCAGAGACGGTTGGATCGAACAAGTCGGTCGGACCGATGAACTTCCTGCAACAGCCGACGATGTACTAGACGCCGCTGGACACGTTGTGCTGCCCGGCCTCATCAACACGCACCACCACCTCTATCAGACACTCACTCGGGCATTACCCGCCGCGCAGGATGCCGGCCTCTTCGATTGGTTGAAGACCCTGTACCCGATTTGGGCCAGGATGACGGCTTCAGATGTTTTCGTGTCCACCCAGATCGGCCTCGCCGAACTAGCCCTCTCCGGGTGCACAACGGCCTTCGATCATCTTTACCTCTTCCCCAACGACGCCAGGCTCGACGATGAAATCGAGGCGGCTGCCACGGTCGGCATCCGCTTGCATGCTTCCCGAGGTTCAATGAGTCTCGGAGAATCCGACGGCGGTCTCCCGCCTGATTCGGTGGTCGAGTCGGAAGCGTCCATCCTTGACGACACACGCCGGCTGATCGAGACGTTTCACGACACCGAACGAGGCGCGATGGTCCGAATCGTGGTGGCTCCTTGCTCGCCGTTCTCGGTGACCCCGAACGGCATGCGCCAATCCGCCGAGCTGGCCCGTCAGTACGGGGTCCAACTCCATACCCACCTCGCCGAAACGGTTGACGAGGACGACTTCTGCCGTGCGACGTTCGGTCTGCCCCCATTGGCGTACGCCGAGAGCGTCGGGTGGGTGGGATCCGACGTATGGTTCGCCCACGCCGTCCACATCGACTCGGCCGGCGTCGAGTGGATGGCGAACACCGACACGGGCGCGGCCCACTGTCCCACCTCCAATATGCGCCTTGCCTCTGGAATCGCCCCGGTACGCGACTACCTACGCGCCGGAGTCCGCCTGGGGCTCGGCGTCGACGGATCTGCCTCCAACGATGGGTCGCACCTCCTCGGCGAGGTCCGTCAAACGATGCTGCTGAGCCGCCTGGCGGCATCACCCAACCTAGAAGGCGGACCGCTGTTGACCGCCCGCGCCGCACTCGAGATCGCAACGCGAGGAGGAGCCGCCGTTCTCGGGCGTGACGATGTCGGTCACCTGACTCCCGGAATGGCAGCCGATCTGATCACTATCGATCTGAACCGTCTCGACTTCGCCGGCGCGCTTCATGATCCAGTGGCCGCAGTCGTCTTCTGCCAGTCGCAGAACATCGACTACTCGTTTGTACAAGGACGGCGAGTCGTGGACGGCGGTCGTCTGGCCTCATTGGATCTCGAGCCTGTAATCGAGCGGCACAATGCCGCGGCCATGCGCATGGCGCAGGATTGATCCGACTCCAGCAGTAGAACACTTCTATGCCAGTCGGGTGAGTTCGATGATCTCGAACATCGCTCCCTGTGGATCGAGTACGACGGCCATCCGCCCGAACTCCGATTCCGTCGGTTCGCGGGCGATGGTCGCTCCGAGCCCGCGCGCCGTCTCGACTGCTCGATCTATGTCGTCAATTGCGAAATACACCGCCCAATGTGCAGGCAGTTCGGGCGGAGCGTAGTTCGTCATGTCGAAGGTTCCACCGTTTGGTCGATCACCACGCATGAAGGTCGTATAGACGAACCCATCGTGGTCTTGTACTTCGACGCCCCAACCGAAGAGCGCCGTGTAGAAATCCACAACGCTCGAGGTGTCGCGCGTGGCAAGCTCGTTCCAGGTCATGAATCCGGGTTCGTTGAAGGCATCGGAACCCTGATGCTCACCGGCCTGCCACAAGCCGAAGGCGGCTCCGCTCGGGTCGGCGAGAAATGCCATCTTGCCCGCACTCATCACATCCATCGCAGGCATCATGACCTCGGCGCCGAGGTCGGCGGCTCGCTTCACGACATCCTCCGCGTCGTCAACGGCGATGTACGAAGACCACACTGGGGGAACCCCCGCATCTTGTTGTTCCTCGGACAGTTGGCCCATGCCCGCTGCCGTCTTTCCTCCACGGGTGAAGAACGTGTAGTGCATCTCACCAGGAGATGGGAAATCAACTGCTTCCCAACCCATCACCTGGCCGTAGAAATCGGCCGCCGCGGCAGTGTCAGGAACTGCCAGGTCGACCCAACCGAACATACCGTCTGGGTGCGCCATGCCCCCTCCCCTCTGATCGACTCAACCCAATCTACACAGCGCCGCCTCCGGCTGTACTAGGTCCTCGTCGGTCAGAGGGCTATATCCTCCGGCCTGACCGGCACCCGCGTCAGAGCTCGCCCGGTTGCGTCCCTGATGGCGGCAACGACTGCCGGTGTCGAGCTTATCGTCGGCAGTTCTGCGAAACCCTTGGCGCCGAATGGCCCCCAGCTAGAAGGCTGCTCAATGAGTACCGCCTCAATCGGTGGAGCATCGAGGAACGTCGGAAGCAGATAGTCGGTGAAGCTCGGGTTGAGAATCACCCCATCCCGAATGACCAGTTCTTCCATGATCGCCAGTCCGATACCTTGCATCGTTCCGCCTTCGATCTGCCCGACGACCGACTGCGGATTCAATGCGAACCCAACGTCCTGAGCGGTATCGATCTTGACGACTCGAACCAGACCGAGTTCGGGGTCGACATCGACAACCGCCCGATGAGCAGACACTGCGAAGTCAACATGCAGGTTGCCCTGGCCATCTTCATCAGGTTCATCTGTTCCTTGGTGACGGTTGCGAATGTGGGCGGAGAAACTCCGATCGAGGCACGCTTCGGTCAGCGAGACGACCAGATCGCCTCCTCGCCAGACGCCGTCATCGTTCAGCGCATCGGCGTCGTAGTGGTCGAGAATCTCGGATCGAAGCTGTTCGGCTGCCTTCAACACGGCTCCACCCGTCATCTGAGTCTGCCTGGAGGCAGAAGTGGAGCCAGCCGAGCCGATTTCTGAAGTATCGGCGAAGATGACCCGGGTTGATTCGATTCCCGTAGCCGATCGAGCGATCTGCTCGAGGACGGTGACCATGCCCTGGCCAACTTCAATTGCCGCCGTGTAGATGTCGAGTCCGATCGGTGTAAGCGTCACCCGTGCCTCTGCGAAATCGTCAAACCCCTCGGAGAAGGCGAGATTCTTGAATCCGACGGCATAGCCAACACCGCGCACAACTTTCGATGGTGGTGTCGTCAGGCCGGTACCGCCCGGAAGCTGGCGGGCATCGGTAGAAATGTCATCGTCGGGAAGCGGCATGGCTCTGACCGATTCGATCACCTCGCGAGTCGGCAACGGCTCCGTGATCACCTGGCCGGTAGTTGGGAGCACATCGCCGGGACCGATGGCGTTCTTGAGTCGCAACTCGAGTGGATCCATCCCCAACGCATCAGCCAAACGGTCCATCTGAGACTCGGTCGCGAATCCTGTCTGGACCGCTCCGAACCCTCGCATCGCTCCCGACGGTGGATTGTTCGTCCGCAGCGCGTATCCGTCGACAAACACGTTTGGACATCGATACGGACCAACGGCGAATCCAACCGCGTTGGCAATGACGGCCGGACTCGTCATCGAATATGCACCGCCATCTAGTAGCAGTTTCGCCTCGACGCGAACGAGGTTTCCTTCAGCATCGGCCTCATGGCGGTAATACATCTTGGCGGCGTGCCGCTTGACGTGCGCGGCGAAACTCTCTTCGCGTCCAAACACCATTCGAACAGGTCGGCCGGTGCGGAGAGCCAGCAAACAGAGATGGGTCTGCAGGCTGAGATCCTCCCGTGCCCCGAACGCCCCGCCCAGGCCGGTCGGGTGGACCCTGACTTCTTCCGGCTGCAAACCCAGACAGGCAACGATCTGCTCGTGGTCGACATGCGTCCACTGCGTGGGTCCGTGGACATCGACGCCCCCGGCTCCGTCCGGAATTGCGATTCCGGCCTCATTGCCAAGTGGAGCCTGATCCTGAGTGGCAGTCTCATAGATCTCCTCAACAACCACAGCGGCGTGAGCAGATCGATCCCCGCGATACGACACGGCCTTTCTGATCACCGCATCCTGCGCCAACGCCTCATCGAGGTCGCCGAGAGGGGCGAGAGCCTGGTACTCAACTTCGATTGCTTCGAGCGCCCGACGGGCGAGTTGCGGATCGTCGGCGGCAACGATTGCCACGACCTCACCCCAGTAACGGATGGTGCCGTCTGAGAGCACCGGCTGGTCGGTGAAAATCTGACCTTGGAATCGTTTGGCTGGCAGGTCGTCGAAGGTCATCACCGCGTGGACTCCGGCCATCGCGACGGCCGCAGAGACGTCCAGCCGGGTGATCGTGGCATGAGCATCGGGCGCCCGCAGAGCTGCACCCCACAGCATGTCCTGCGCGTATAGATCTGACGCGTAGGCGAATTCTCCCGTTACTTTCGGCACGCCATCGGGGCGGCGAACCGACTCTCCAACGCCACCACGAACGTCCTGACGAACGTCGGTCCGGGCGGTCATCTCCCCTCCTCCTCGATCAAACTCTGCATCGCTCGCTCGATGCCGCCGTACCCCGTGCATCGGCATAGGTTTCCAGAGAGTGCCTCACGTACTTCTCCCGACGAGGGGGCAGGATTCTGCTGCAGCAGGTGTGCGCCCGCCACGATGAA
>JBLYYS010000271.1:0-2658 GCA_048550235.1 Acidimicrobiia bacterium
CTGGATCCGAGCAGATGGCACAGTCTTTCCGCTGCAACCGGGTTGTCTCGCAGAATCCCGACCAGAGCGGTGTTGTCCGTGGTGGACGTAACGAGTAGCCGCAGTTGCTCTAGGCCAAGGTCGGGATCAGGTGTACGGGACAACCACTCGAGTAGCAGCGGGAGGGTCTGTTGCATCAACTTCGAGCGCCGCGACAACCCGGTGGTGAGATCGGCTACTGCTCGGCGTGCACCACGGACATCCCGGAATCCGAGCGCGATCAGCTGCCTTGCTGCTCCCTCCACGGTCAGGGAAACGGTCGGGGAGGCCGCGAAGGCCTCTAGGAGCGGCCGGTAGAAGAGCCGTTCGTGGATCGTCCTGACAACACTCCGATGCGCGATCAGGTCACGTTCGAATGAATCGAGGGCCGGTGCGTCGGCGCGGTCGCGATAGCCCATCGACTTCGACAACCGTTCCCGCTCTCCCCGGTCGTCCGGAAGCAGGTGCGTCTGGCGGAGATCGACCAGTTGAATGCGGTGTTCCAGTGTTCGTAGCCACACGTAGGCGGTGGCCATGTCCTCGGCATCCGACCGACCCACGTAGCCTTCTTCTCCCAGCCTGCGCAACGTGTTGAGGGTGTTGGCAGAACGCAGGTGCTCGTCGAACCTTCCGTGTACGAGTTGGAGGAGTTGAACCGCGAACTCGATGTCACGAATTCCGCCGATGCCACGCTTGATCTCCACTTCATCGAGACCTTGTTCTGCTGCTCTGCCTTCGATTCGACCCTTCATTTCGCGCACTTCGCGAACCGCAGCCGGGTCAAGAGTCTCCGGGTAAACGAAGGGCTCGGCCATTGCCAGGAACTGCGCCCCGAGTTCGGCGTCACCAGCAGCCGACCGGGCCTTGATCAGCGCCTGGAACTCCCAGGTGCTCGCCCATCGCTCGTAGTAGTTCCTGTACGAGTCGACCGTTCTGGCCAATGGCCCACTCCGCCCCTCCGGGCGCAAATCAACATCGACTCGATAGGCGGAGCCTTCTGCCGTCACTTGCGAGAGATTGGAAATGAAGGAACTGCACACACGCCGCGTGTATTCGGCGGTGGTGGGAGCGTCGACCTCTTCTGATGTGCCGTGAACGAAGAGCAGGTCGATATCCGACGAGTAGTTGAGCTCGAGGCCGCCCCACTTCCCCATGGCGATGATTGCTATCGGGATCTCCGGCAAGTCGACGAAGCGGGGATTGGTTCGAACCTCGAGTTCAGCAGAGGTCAGCGAGATCTGGGCGGCCATGTCGGCGAGATCAGCCAACGACCGACCGACGGTAGCGAGATCGTCGAATCGCATCAGGTCCCGCACTGCGATTCGCATCATCGAATCGTGGACGAAGCTACGAATGTTGCTGAGTGTTTCGGCGGGCGTGGGGGACGGCACAGCAGGTGTGGGTGGAGCCGAACCAGGAGCCGGCAGTGTTCCAGATCCTGTTGCGATCCGATTGCCGAAGACCCGACTGCTGCCGGCAATTGCCACCAAAGCCAAGCCGTACTCGAGGTCGCGCAGACTCCTGGCTGCCATCTCAGGGTCGGCTTCCAATGCGGCGGCGATGCAATCGAGAGCTCCCTCAGGGTCCGGTCCAGATCGAACGGCTCTGAGTAGCGGCAGTGCTGGTTCAGTCACCAGCCGATGACTCAGCCAACCCGCCTGCTCCAAGCGTGGGACGAGTTCGGGCCAGACGCCGTAGCGCGAGGGTGAATGCTTGCTGGTCACTCGGTTCCTTCGTGACTATTTGGATTCCTAAGCTACGCCTATGCAAAACCTTCGCGTGGCTGGAGCGCAACTCGACCTGGTTGTGGGAGACCTGGCCGGCAACGAAATGAAGATCCTCGAGGCGATGTCGTGGGCAGAGGATCGGGAGGCGGATGTCCTCGTGTTGCCCGAACTCGCCGTCACCGGCTACCCACCGGAGGATCTGCTGCTTCGGCACGGGTTCATCGACGCCAACCTCGAAGTGCTGCACAGACTGGCCGCTGCGGCCGGAACCACTGTCACAGTTGTCGGTTTCGTAGATCGGACCAGTGCCGGCCGTGTGCCGTCTAGCGACGCGGTGGGGAGAACCCTCGCCAATGCCGCGGCTCTTCTTCACGATGGTGCCGTCCGCGGGATCTATCACAAGGTTCTCCTGCCGGATTACGGCGTATTCGACGAGACTCGGTATTTCATCAGGGGCGGAGATGATGCGGCTCTCTGGGGCCTCGATGGAATAGCGGCCGGTATCTCGATTTGTGAGGACATCTGGGTTGAGGGAGGCCCTCCGTCCCGTCAGGCTGCGAGCGGAGCGCAGATTCTGCTCAACATGAATGCCTCCCCTTTCCATCACGGAAAGGCGCGAGCTCGTGAAGCCATGCTGAGCAATCGGGCAATCGAGTCCGGTACTCCGCTTGTGTACGTGAACCAGGTCGGCGGTCAGGACGAACTCGTCTTCGACGGAGCCAGCGCAGTATTCGACGCCGCCGGGGAGCTGCTGTTCAGAGCGCCACAGTTCGGTGAGCAGATGTTCGTGGTCGACGTACCCGTCTCGGATCGAAGATCGGATCGGGTCATCGACTCAATTTCGAGCGCCCGGGTTGATCGGTCACCGCTGCCGGCGCCCGAGGTAGCTCCCCTCGTGGATCCTCCGGAAGCC
>JBLYYS010000272.1:0-3895 GCA_048550235.1 Acidimicrobiia bacterium
CGTCGAACGATACGAGCAGGTTCTGGTGCTCGGGGATGGCGATGGCATCGAGTTCCTTGGCCCCAACCATCTGGCTCTCGACACAGATGACAACCTCTACGTCACCGAGTTCGGCGGTGGGCGAGTCTTTGTCTTTTCCCCGGAGGGAGAGTTGCTCCGCCAGTTCGCCGGAGCCGGCGATGAGATCGGTGAGCTCAGCGGACCGACGGGGATTGCGGTCGACGCCGATGGGTTCATCTATGTCGGAGAATCGGGTACGAGCCGGGTCCAGAAGTTCAGTCCGGAGGGAGACCCGATCGCCGTCTGGGGCAAGTTCGGAGTGGGCCGGGGCGAGTTCGGGTCGGCGATGGGCATCGGTATCAACGAAGAGTTGGGTCGGGTCTATGTGGCTGATCACGTGAACTCGCGGATCCATGTCTATACGACCGACGGCGAACTGCTGTTCATGTTCCCTAGGGGCGGGGATTACAGCCAGATTGGTGACGAGCCCGACCAGATGTGGCTCCCGATCGGCGTTGACCTCGCCGCCGACGGCACCGTCTACGTAGTCGACACCGGCAACCGCCGCGTGCAGAAATTCAATCCGGACGGGGACATCGTCGAGGTGTTGTCATCGGGGCCGGTGGTCTCACCCCAAGTCCTCTCCGTTGAGGACGACGGCAGCTACTGGCTGACGGGCCCCAATGACCTTGACATCGTCCGCTTCAGTGCCACGGGCGAGGTATTGGCAACACTGATACCACCTGCGGGTGGATTCGCTTCGCCACATGGAACTGAAGTCTCTGCCGACGGCACCGTCTGGGTTGCCGATAGTGGCAACGGTGTGGTGAGGGCCTACCGGTTGAGTGAGACCACGCTGGCTGCACCTGTGCCGACATCGTCGACAACCACGGTGGCAGCGGGCCCTCCACCAGACGTCGAAATCGCCATGATCAACTACGGATATGAACCCACAACGGTGACTATCAAGGTTGGGGATACAGTCCGATGGGTGAATCCCACCAGCATTCAGCACACCGCCACCTTGGAGGGGCTGTTCGATTCGGGACCTGTCGGTCAGGGCGGATCTTTCACGTACACGTTCGAAGAGACCGGGACGTTCCACTACCTGTGTTCGATACACGGAGCCGCTCTCCAATCGGGCACCATCATTGTCGAGCCATGACCCCGCCACCCTTGCTTCAAAAAGGCCTCTGACCAGGGCTTACACCACCAGAGTGACGCTTCTTGGGGAGAGTCTCCCGCGAATGGGCGCTGTTCTGTCAACCGTCCCGAATTGAGAGCACAGAAGTGCCGTCATGTAGGTCTTTTGGGGATGATTATCCGTTCCCGGCCGTGTGCGCCTGACTTGTCGGGGTGACGCCGTTCTCGTTTAGGGCTTAGACCTCGAAGCGGTGTCCACCTACGAGATGGGTGGCTCTTGGGCCGACCTACACTTGGCACAGCAAGCAGCCTTGGCAACTCTGATGGGCGGTGTAGGCGTGGCGGAGCTCATGAACGAAGCCAATCGGGACCGGTTCCTTACGACTCGTTGGAACAATATCCTCACGCTTTCGTTGGGTCTTCCAGCACTGGTCTTCGCTCTCGTTGCACTGACCACCGACACCTTCTCTGACCTCGCCGCCTTCATCGGGCTCGTCGTTATCAGCGCCTTCTATTGAATAGTCGTGGAGCAGCACTCCGGCATGCGGTTCGCATGGCTCAGTAAGAAGCAAGGACTCGAGGACCCGAAGATGATTACCGGCGCACGGCTGATCTACATCGGCTACAACGTGATCTGGTGGTTGCCGGTTGTGCTGGTCGTCCTCAGTGTCTGGTCGTACCGGGCCGGTGCCGTCGGGTTCGTTGTTGTCACTGTCTTCAGAGCTCTCGCCAATCTGTATCGCAACAACGTACTGTCCATCGAAGCCGCACGGCGATTCCCGCTTCGTGCGCCCTGAACTTCGACTCCAGTGACGCTTTGCGCGGGGACCGTCCCGAATGTCGAACACAGCAGTGCAGTCTTGTATGGGGTCTTTAGGCTCTAGCGGTGATCCAGGTGCCGTTGGCACGCTGAGGCGTGCGGTATCACGCGCCGACAACGGATGGAATCGGACGAGGAGGGTCTACGTGGACCCATTAGCCACGATCGTCATTGACCATCCCGTGACGGGATTCTCTGATTGCCTGACGGACGTGTGATGACAGCGTCATTCCCATCCCCAACCCACCGTTCGGACAGGTCGTCCGGTCGCAACGGCATCGAGGTCGAGGGTCTGACGAAATCGTTCGGCGAGTTGCTGGTCCTGACCGGGATTGACTTCGAGGTGCAGCCTGGCACGGTGCTCGCCTTGCTCGGACCGAACGGGGCTGGAAAGACGACGACAGTACGGATCCTTGCCACACTGCTCAGGCCAGACGGAGGCAGGGCATCGGTTGGTGGGTACGACGTCGTTGCCGAAGCGGTCCAGGCGAGGAGCGTGCTCGGTTTGACGGGCCAGGAGACCTCCGTCGACGGATTGCTGACCGGGCGGGAAAACCTGGTGATGCTCGGGCGGCTATGGCGTCTCGGCCGGGAGGCGGCTCGGCGGGCCGACGAACTGCTCGACCTGATGGATCTCCAAGAGGCAGCCGACCGGCAGGTGAGCACCTACTCGGGCGGCATGCGGCGTCGGCTCGACCTCGCCGCCAGCTTGGTCGCGGCCCCGGCCATCATGTTCCTCGACGAACCCACCTCCGGACTCGACCCGCTCGCCCGAAAGAAGGTGTGGGACGCGATCCGTGACCTGATGGGGAGGAGGGAGACAACCGTCCTGCTAACCACGCAGTACCTGGCGGAAGCCGACTTGCTTGCCGATCGGGTCGTGGTGATCGACGAAGGACGGGTCGTTGTCGACGGCACGCCGCGGAGCCTGAAGCGCCAGGTCGGAACGGAGCGAGCGGAGTTGGTCTTCCGGAAGGGCACCGATCTCTCGGTTGTGATGTCGCTGTTTGCCGACCTCAACCCAGTGGTCGACGTCGAGGAGCGGACAATCGGTCTCGCCATCGAGGACCCATGGCACCTCCACTCCACGCTCGGTCGTTTACGGGACGCCGACATCGAACCTCTCGGCGTCACGGTGACCCAGCCCACACTCGACGACGTCTTCATCGCTTTCACCGAATCTCGACGGCCCACTCCTTCGGAGGTGATCCGGTGATCACCGCTCGCGCCAACCGGCGGCCGTCGATCCTCAGCGACAGCCGCATCCTCATAGGCAGGAGTGCCCGCCACATAATCCGATCCCCCGACGCCCTACTCATCTCCTTCGTCCTGCCGGTCCTTCAACTGCTCCTGTTCGTGTACCTATTCGGCGGAGCGATCGCCACCGACACCGACTACGTGAACTACGTGACACCCGGGATCATTCTCGTGGCCGCCGGATTCGGGGCTGCGCTTACGGCGACCGCCGTCAATGCCGACCTCACCGAGGGTTTGATGGACCGGCTCCTTTCCATGCCGATCCACGCCTGGGCTGCGGTGACGGGACACGTAGTCACGAGCATGGCGCGCAATCTTCTGGGCACGGCACTCACCGTGGGGGTCGCCTTTGCGATCGGATTCCAGCCAACGGCCGGGATATGGGCGTGGGTAGCAGCGGTGGGGATCCTGTCGCTTTTCGTGCTCGCCATCACGTGGATCTC
The DNA here is from genome assembly GCA_048550235.1 of Acidimicrobiia bacterium. Taxonomy (GTDB): domain Bacteria; phylum Actinomycetota; class Acidimicrobiia; order Spongiisociales; family JAHEDJ01; genus JAHEDJ01. The sequence continues at coordinate 3,664 of JBLYYS010000272.1, forward strand.
CGTGATTCTCGGACTGATTGCCCGCAGCGTGGAAGCCGCCAGCGGGCTCGCCTTCTTTATCGCATTCCTCCCGTTCCTGAGCGGCGCGTTCGTCCCGACGGAGACCATCGCAGTGGGGTGGTTGAGGGCCGTGGCCGAACACCAGCCGGTCACCCCGATCATCGAGACGGCCCGCGGTCTGCTCCTCGGTACGCCTATCGGCAACGGCGCCTGGGTGTCTGTCGGCTGGTGC
>JBLYYS010000273.1:0-8454 GCA_048550235.1 Acidimicrobiia bacterium
CGGCCAAACGTTGGTTGCTGGCCTCTCCTGATCTGTGGATGTCGCATGACGGGGAGACGCTGCTCTTGTGTCCGACCAGTCCGGTCCTCGCCCTCAACCTGAAGTCGACCAGCAATCAAGGCGCAGCGACGAGGTAGCTGTCGAATCCCCCCACGGCCTTGTCGACGAGAGCGGGTTCACCTGCGATGGCGATGTACTCGAGGTTCCGTAGATGAGAGACTTCTCCTACTCGGTCGCCGCGTGGGTTATGAATGCCTATCTGAGCTCCGACATACCGCTTTGAGTCAAAGGCCAGAACGCGCACCGCACCCCGGCACTTCATCATCTCAACCAGAGAATCCAACTCGATCCAGGACTCATCGTTGTATGAAAGGACAACGACCCGGGCGTCGACCGCGTCGATCACTCGGCCGAGAGCGTCGGGCATCTCCCGTTTCTTGTTGAAGATGCTCTTCGTGCCCTCGTCGCGGCTATCCACTCGCTTGCACGCCACGCCGTAGTGCTCGGGTTGATCCCAGGCAACGAGGGTCTCCCAAATGTGGTAGTTCGTGAAGTAGCGATGCTGGTTGTAGGGAGGATCGAGATACGCCAGGTCGAACGGCCCCAACTCGGTGGCCAACTCGAGCGCATCCCCTCGGATCGTCCTTCCAGTGCCGGCGATGAGTTCAGGCAAACGCAGTTCCATGGGCTTGTATGAGCGCGGCGCCCACTTCTTGACATAGGCCATCTGGACCCCGGTCGTTGAGTCGACCTTGTCTGCAGCCAGGATCAATGAGGTGAGGAGGATGGGGTGCATCCACGAACCCGAGAACTCAAGCTCGATTTCGTCGCGGATGACGTCGATCCGCTCGGCGTTGTGTGGTTGGAAGAACCGAGCCGACCGACTGAATGTCTCGGTGAAATAGCCCGCGGACCCAGCCAAGCCGTTCAAATGATCGATAGCGTCGCCGACAGCTTCCACGTCGATTGACGCTGCGTCGACCTCGAGGTAGCAGCGACCGAATACCTCCGAGTAGCGGGCCGTATCGACCGCCGTGACCTCAGCACCTTCCTGTTTGAAGGCTCTCGCCACCCGGGTTGTTCCCGTGAAGAGATCCAGGGCAGTCGCAGCACCGGTTCCAACGAGCAATTGGCTCAGCACGGGTACGAGGCGGCGTTTGGATCCGAGGTACTTGATCATCTCGACCGGGAACGTACCACGAACGGGTACCGGAATCTCCGTTTGACCCCGACGGCGCAAACGCCGAGGATCAGGCCGTGCCAATTGCCCGTACGCCTGATACAGAGATCTTCTACGAGAGCTTCGGTGATACCGGTCTCCCAACCGTCCTCCTCGTCGCCGGGCTCGGAGGCCAGCTCACCAACTGGGACGAAGGTTTCTGCCGCTCATTGGCTTCAACAGGACTCCGGGTGATCCGATTCGATAACCGTGATGTTGGATTGTCGACCATGTTCGATGATCGTCCCCTGGACCTGTCGGCTGCACTCGCCGATGCCCTGGCTGGATTGGACATCGAGGTTCCGTACACACTGTCCGACATGGCCGGCGACGTCATCGGACTCCTCGACCACCTCGAGGTTGAGCAAGCCCATCTGGCCGGTGTCTCGATGGGAGGCATGATTGCTCAGACTGCCGCGGTCGAACATCCTCACCGGGTAGGGTCGCTCACTTCCATCATGTCGAGCACCGGAAGTCGATCCGTAGGTCAGCCGACGCCGGAAGCGATTGAGGTCCTCTTTGAGCGATCACCTTCCGATCGAGACGGGGCCGTCGATGCTGCCGTGAGGGCTCACCGAATCATCGGCTCGCCCGACTACTTCGATGAAGCGGAGGCTCGGATCCGGGCGGCCGCCGCCTTCGATCGTTCCTTCAATCCAGACGGGATCGGCCGGCAGTTGGCCGCTATCTACGCGGCCGGTAATCGAAGCGATCAGTTGTCCGGTGTCACCGTACCGACACTGGTGATCCATGGAGCGAAGGACGCCCTGATCGATGTATCGGGCGGTTACCACACAGCCGAAACCATTCCCGGATCCACTCTCATGATCGTCGACGATATGGGCCACGACCTGGCCCGACCCTTGTGGGAACGGTTGATCGGCGCGATTGCCGAGCACATACACAAGGCAGAGTCCGCTTCGATTCAATGAACGGTCGAGCACTTGTCGGATCTATGCTCCGGGTATGCCTTCATTCGATGTTGTATCTGAAGTGGATCTCCAAGAGGTTCGCAACGCTGTAGATCAGGCCGCCCGCGAAACGGCGACCCGCTACGACTTCAAAGGAACCGGAACCACAATTGCTCTCCAGGCCGAGGAAATCGTCAGCGAGTCGGCCACCGAGGATCGCCTGCGAGCGGCCGTCGAAGTGCTGAAAGAGAAACTGATCCGGCGCAAGGTCTCGCTCAAGGCCCTAGGCGGCGGCGAGCCCAAGGAAGTAGGAGGCGGGCGATTCCGCTCGACCTTCTCGGTCAACCAGGGCATAGCCCAGGAGGCCGCTCGCGAGTTGAACAAGCACATCAAGAACATGAAGCTCAAGGTTCAGGTTCAAATCCAGGGGGATCGCTTGCGCGTGTCCGGAAAAAAGCGGGATGAACTCCAGGACGTGATCGCCTCACTCAAGGAACTCGATTACCGGATCCCACTCCAGTACATCAACTTCCGCGACTGAGACCCGCTTCCTCTCCTCGAAACTGCGTCTCGAACAGGTCGGAATAGAGACCACCTTGTTCCAGCAGCGTCCGATGATTCCCTTGCTCGACCAGCCGACCTCCGTCGATCACCAGTATGCGATCGGCGGCGAGGATGGTTGACAAACGGTGAGCGATGACTACTGAGGTGCGCCCTTCCATGACCCGCTCCAGGGCCTCTTGAATCAACGATTCCGATTGCGAGTCGAGATGGGATGTCGCTTCGTCGAGAATCAGAATCCGGGGATCCTTGAGAATGACTCTGGCGAGAGCGAGACGCTGCTTCTCCCCTCCTGAGAGTCTGTAGCCTCTTTCGCCGACCACAGTCTCATAGCCGTCCGCGAGACCCACAATGAACTCGTGGATGTTGGCCGCCCGCGTCGCTTCCTCGATCTCCTCAACTGAGGCATCCGGACGGGCATAACGCAGATTGGCTGCAATGGTGTCATGGAACAGGTAAGACTCCTGAGTAACGACACCGATGGCATCGGCCAGCGTGTCCAATGTGAGCCTCCGCACATCATGGCCATCAATCTCAATTGATCCAGACGTCACATCGTAGAGACGAGGAATCAAGTAGCTGATAGTGGTTTTCCCAGCGCCACTAGGACCGACAAGCGCAATCAATTGGCCGGGCTCAACATTGAACGAGACATCCTCAATCGCCCATTCTCGGGTTGAGCTCGTGGTCGTCTCCGGAATCGATTGCTCAACCGTCGCCCCGCGGCCGAACCTCTTCACTTGAGCAAGGCCCTCCGGCTGGTCACTCTGATACCTGAACGAGACACTGTTGAAGCGAATAGCCCCATCGAGGTGGTCTACATGCCGGGCCCCTTCTACTTCCTCAATTTCCGTAGGGAGGTCGAGCACCTCGAATACCCGTTCAAAGGACACCAGGGAGGTGGCGAACTCGACCCGTGCGTTCGAGAGGGCAGAGAGCGGACCATACAGCTGGGTCAACAACGTTGAGAACATGACCACCACACCGACCGTGAGCTCGCCGTTGATGACCAACCAGCCACCTACCCAGAAGACGGCGGCGGTACCGACCGCACTGATCAGACCGAGAGCCGCGAAAAACCAGCGGCCGATCAACGCCCGCCTCACTCCGAGATCGCGCACCTCGGCAGCCTCCCGATTGAATCGCTCCTGCTCATCACTGCTCCGATTGAACAGCTTCACGAGCAGAGCACCGCTGACGTTGAAGGTCTCTTGCAGGATGGCCGACATCGAAGCGTTGTGCTCCATCTGCGCCTCTGCCACCCTCCTCAGCACCTTCGCCACACGTCGGGCCGGTAGAACGAACAGCGGTAGAGCTGCAATGGCAAGAGCGGTGAGGCGCCAGTCTGCCTGGATCATCACAATCAGGATGAAGGCGACGGATACGACGTTGGAGATGATCGTGACGAAGGTGCCGGTCACCGCTTGCTGCGCCCCGACGACATCATTGTTGATGCGGGAGATCAACTCCCCGGTGCGCGTGGCCGTGAAGAATCGAAGTGACATTCCCTGGAGGTGGGCGAACAGTTGACTGCGAAGATCGAAGATGACCCCCTCGCCCGCCCGGGCGCTCAACCAACGTTGCACCGTCCCGAGGACCGCGTTGATGAGCGGAACGGCGATCATTCCGGCCCCCAGCCACGACAACAACCTCAGATCAGCATTCGGGATTGCCTCATCGACGAGGTATCGAATCAAGATTGGAGGTACGACACTGAGTCCGGAGATGACCGCGATTGTCCCCAGCACTCCGATCATCCAAGTCAGATACGGACGACCGTAAGAGAAGACGCGCCGCAACAGGGCACGATCAACCTGAGGCCGGTCCTGGTTCTCGTCGTAGGTCAGCCGGGCGTACCAGCCCCCGGAGTGGAACAATTCGTCCTTCCTGATTGCAGACGATGAGCATAGGTGAGCTTTGGGAGCTACCTACTGCCCGGCCGCGACCCCGGCACTTCCGTCGACTGCCGGCTCGATCGCTGCGAGCGGAATCATTTGGGCTGCCATTCTGAGCGCAGTTGCTCCGTCGACCTGGGATCGGTGAAACAACTCGTATTGATAGTCCCCGGCCAGCCAGCCGAGGGTCCTAGACCCTCCAACTTCGAGACGCCAGGCAGTCATCCCTTCGTACACGACCGTCTCACACGAAGTCAGATCCAGATGCGAGAAATGCTCGCAACCCGATAGTCCGGGATCTGGAGTTGTCACCCAGAGGATCCCGCGCTGGCCGACCGATCGGCTCACCGTGTAGGGCTCTGCCGTCCACATGCCGAAGACTGCCAGGTAGTCGTTGGCAAGCGTTCCATCTCCATCGAAGAGCAGCTGTGAGGAGATGAACCCAATGTCATCCGGCAGAAGCTCCGGGAACTCGATTCCGGGCAAGGCTCCTGCTATTTCCGTCCTGGCCGCCTGGACGTATTTGTTGCCTGCTTCGCGACGCTGCCAGACGGCCGCCAGCGACTCCTCCGGCAGCACTCCATCGCCCGCAAGGGCGTCGTTTACCCAAGACACTTCGGAGGCCGCATGGAAGGCGACAACGGGAAGCGTCGTCGTGGTCAAGACGGATTCCCCCGCCGCAGGCGCGCCGATCCACTCGTTGGTGACCTTCCCTATCTCGGCAAGCGGGTCGTCGGAACAAGCGGTCGCCAGGACGCCAACCACCAATAAGAGCATGAGTTTTGAACGGTGCGTCACCGACCCCCCTCCATCTGAAGGTTGCACCCTGTCCGTCTACAGTAGAGACGCTTCCCGATTCCGAAAAGTTCCCGTGCTCACAGTCTTTCAAGAGTCGTTCCACCCGTCGCTGGACACTGCGGTGTCACATGCCCTTCTTCGCCACGCCGCGGAGATCTCCACCACAGAGACACTGCGCATCTATCGACCGACTGAAGTGGTCGCCTTCGGCAAACGCGATGCCGTTGCAGCCGGCTTCCAATTGGCGGTCCGCTCCGCCCGAGTCGCGGGCTACGAGTCCGTCGTCCGGCTGGCCGGGGGGCGCGCAGCAGTGTTTCACCAGGAGACGATCGCCTTCGGATGGACGATTCCATGCTCAGATCCCCGGACAGGCATCTCCGAACGTTTCAAACGGTTGTCCGGACTCCTGGTGAAGACATTCCGCGACCTCGGCGCCGACGCTCGCATTGGCGAGGTTCCCGGCGAGTACTGCCCGGGCGAGTTCAGCATCAACTTGGACGGAACCAGCAAGGTTATGGGAGTTGGTCAACGGTTGATCGCCGGAGCAGTGCACGTCGGAGGCGTGATCGTGGTCGATGGCGGGTCACTAATCGCGGATGTGCTGGTGCCGGTCTACCGGGATCTCGGCGTCGACTGGAATCCGCTCACTTCCGGTGATCTGCGATCAGCGGTCCCTGGGCTGACCTGGGACGCCACGAGAGATGCCGTCCTTGAATCCTTCGCCCAAATCGCCGACATCGAATACAAACCACTCCCAACTGAAATCCTGGAAAGGGCAAAGACCCTCGAACCGCAGCACTCGGTATCTGACGTCTGACGTCTGACGTCTGATAGCTGCATGCTGACAGCTGACGTTGGAGCCTTCGGCTCCTACTTCACAAGACTCACGAACTCGAAGAAGTACTTCTCATAGGTGGTCTCGTTCTTGACCCTGACGGAGAAAACCTTGCCGTACGGAGCAGTCGGAAACTCAACCTTCGCCCACCATTCACCCGAAGCATTAGCAACGGTTGATCCGGATCCGAATTCGGACGTAATCAGGATCTTCGTGCCGGGCGCCGCCGTGCCGTAGTACTCGTCGTAGGCCGGGTCGAGCGCACACTCACCGTATTTGGCGTGTGCAGTGAATGACCATTCCGCGGGTGGCTTGGTCGTTGTCGTGGTGACCGGCGGGTCGTAGTAAACCACCAGCGAGGCTTCGGCAACATTCCCGGCAGCGTCCGTGGCGGTGATGGTTGCCCGGTTGCCACCCTCTCCCAGAATCAAGACGATCGACCAGGTTCCGTCTTCTGCCACTGTGGCTTGGTACGGTCCCGCCATCACGACGGCTCCCGGCTCTGTTCTGCCCTGGAAAGCCACCGCCGTTTCTTTCAACCGATCACCATCCAACGGAGATGTGACGACCAGTTCGGGAGCTGTTGTGTCGGGCACAACCTCCGGAGTGGGTTCGGCTGGTTCTGTCGGCGATCCGCCCCCACCTTCGGAGGGAAGGATGGGTGTGACCGTGGCGGTAGACGGCGGGGTGTCCGGAAGCGTGGTGGAAGTAATCGGGGTGGTGCTGGTTGGCGGCATCGTATCGGCCGTCTCGTCGGAGGCGAACATATTGGTCTGGATCATCAGGAATCCTGCAACGATGACGGCCGCGAACGCTCCTGCGAACGACACGATTCTCGGCAGCAGTGCCGGCTTCGCAGGCGCCGGGCTCATCATCAGGAGTGGGTGTCCGGAAACGGAGTTCTTCAGGCCATCGGCGGCTTGCCTTGCACGTTGGTCGAGTGTCATTCGGGCACCCCCAATCGGCCGGCCAGGTTCTTGCGTCCCTTGTGTAGATGGACCTTGGCGGTGCTCTCTGTGCAACCGAGGATGGCAGCAACGTCGGCAACTGAACGATCCTCGAGGTAGTGCAGGGCTATGGCCTGGGCCTGCCTGGTTGGAAGCGAACGGACGGCTCTCCAGAAGTCCGCGTCGGGTGTCTCCAACTCCGGAAGAGGCACCTGGCGGTCAAGCGCGACTCTGGCAAGAGCTCGGGCTTCCGCAGTTTTACGGCGGTACATCGAAACCGACTTATTGGAGACAACGCGACGCACCCAGGCGCCCGGCGACTCGTATCGGCCGATCTTTTCCCACTGCTGGTGAGCCGTTATGAAGGCCTCCTGCGCTAGGTCCTCTGCTGCGAGCCTGCTTCCCGATAATGCGTATGCGAGACCGACGACGGCTCTGAACTCACGTTGGTAGAACACGTCGAACCGTTCTGGTCGCGCAACTACCTGCATCTCGTCCACGTGCCGCACCACGCGGTACGCCTCTCTCTCGTCGCATAATTCCCTATGGGTTGTGACACCCGTTACTCGTATCGGCGAACAGAAAGGTTTACCTGACCGAATTTGGCGCCAGGATGGCTACCGGCCGGTAGCCTATTCCACCATGCAGCTGCCCATCCTCATCCTCAACGGACCCAATCTGAATCTCCTGGGTTCACGCAGTCCGGAGACCTATGGGACGAGCGACCTCGCCGAGGTAGAGGAGATGTGCCGAAAGCGAGCCCGCATCCACGGGATTCAAGTCACGGCATTCCAGTCGAATCATGAGGGGGACCTGATCGATCAGCTCCACGCTGCCCGTGGCACGGTCTCAGGGATCGTATTGAACCCGGGAGCATTGACTCATTACTCCTACGCGCTTCACGATGCCATCGAAGCAATCGAGTTGCCCACCGTGGAAGTGCACATCTCGAACGTGAAGGAACGAGAGTCGTGGCGAGCCCATTCGGTGGTCTCGCCCGCTTGCGTTTATACAATCTACGGGCGCGGTATCGATGGGTATCGATGGGCCATTGATCATCTCGTCAACCGCGCCGCGCTGCCGGCCAGAACCTTGAACTACGCGCCGGGCGTCGACCACGTCGCCGACTTGCGGATCCCGGGTGGTCCCGGACCGCACCCGGTGGCGGTACTTCTGCACGGCGGCTTCTGGCAACATCATTGGACCCGTGACACGACCGAGTCGATCGCGGTGGATCTGACCTCCAGGGGATACGCGACCTGGAATGTGGAGTACCGACGAGTCGGTA
>JBLYYS010000274.1:0-4392 GCA_048550235.1 Acidimicrobiia bacterium
CCAGTACTCGGTCGGACCCGGAGGAAATGCCCAACCAAAGGCCGGCCATAGGAAGGTCTCTTTGACCGTCCACATCGCATCCAAGGCCAAGTGAAAGAACGAACCTATAGCGACGGCCATCAGACGACGCCGCCAGATCCCCCTGCGGGTTCCAAGCAGGACCATTGCCATCAGCAAGGAAGCGAAGGCAAGCGAATGGCCAAAGATCTGACTTGCCTGGAAGGTGTCGGCAAAGAGGATGGTGCCCAGCGGCTTGTCGATGAGATCAGGAAGGATCGATCCGAGGGCAAGGAAACGCAGATCCACGTTGGGATCGCGAAACACGTAACGAAAAGCGAGGATCGTCCCGCCAACATGCCAGAAGATCACAGCTGATCGAGTGCCTCATTGGCGAGAGCGTCGGCGACCGTGTTCAGTTCCCTTCGCACGTGCTCGAACTGTACCCCCGGAAGCCCATCGACCAGGTCGCACACCTGGAGATAAAGGGGTTTCAGATTGGCGGATTTGACCCGGTACTGACCATCCAGCTGCCGGACCAGCAACTGCGAGTCAGCCCTGACTACCACCTCATCGGGCCCCAGTTGGCCAACCAGTTCGAGACCGGCGATAACTGCCTTGTACTCGGCAACGTTGTTGGTGGTGTGTCCGATCGGTTCACTGATGCTGGCGACTTCTTCGAGTTCACCCGACACATCGAGATAAATGACCGCGCCGATCGAGGACGGCCCGGGGTTGCCCCGCGATGCCCCGTCTGTGTAGAGAACGAAACGCCTACTCACGAACGATCAGAGCACCAATGATTGCTGTTTCGGACCATCGGGCATCAAAGCACCAGCAGCCGACGGCAATGTAGGCAACGGGGAGGATCATCTGAGGCCACTTCCAATTGTTCGGCCGCCGACAATGCCAGGTGGCATCCACCGCATACGCCATCGATCAACCGGCCTATTGCCACACCCTCTTTGGAAACGCGGAGCTTGTCGTACATCCCGAGCAGATCTGGTGGAATCAGCGGGATTATCTCAACCTTGCGCCCCTCCCGCCTGGCGAGCTGTGCATCGATCTTTCTCCATTCGGCTGCCACCTCCGCTTCGAGTTCCTGCTCGACAACCGCCGTTTGATCGGCTTCTCGTTGTGCGGCCCCCAGTAGTTCTTCAATTCCTTCGCGACGATCGATTACTTCAAGAACCAGGGTTTCCATCTCGCTCTGCTTGGCCCTGAGCGAAATCACTTCATTGCGCATATTCTCGGTTTCCCTGGCGCTCATTCCGCCCGCAAACAAACGCTGTTCCTCACGCTGCAGTTTGTCCTCGAGGAGTTCGAGCTCTCCCTCTGCCTTATCCAGATCGCGCGATGCCAGTTTGAACTGCTCCTCGAGATCGCCGAGCACGTTCTTGGCCTGAATACTCGCCGCATGGGCGGTCTTGTACGTGTCCAGGACCGGAAGGGTTGACCGAGTGTGAATCAGCCGATCGATCTCGAGATCAACATCCTGGAGATCGAGTAGATCACCGTAGCTCTGCATTTCGTTCATCAACGTCCCCATGGGTCGGTGTTCAGATATATGAGATCTCGTGTCTCGAGGCCGAATTCCAAGACAGCAGAGTACAGGCGTCGCATCCCTGGTCGTTCGGTTGCAGAGTGACCGGCATCGAGAACGAGCAGTCCTCGGTCGCGAGCCTCGACTGCACGGTGATGGCTGACGTCGCCCGTAACAACGACGTCAACACCCATGGCCGCGGCCGCGGCAATTGAGTCGCCACCCGAACCGGGTATCGCCGCGGCCGTCGACACGACCGCGTCAGGGTTCCCCGTGAACCGGATCGAGTCTGTCGGCAACCGGTCCTCGAGCAATCGGGCCAACACGCCGAGGTTCAGGGGTTCTTCCATCTGACCATACCGACCGATGAATCCACTGTTCGAGGAGGATTCGAGCACGTCGAAGGCTGGTTCCTCGTATGGATGTGAAGCCATCAATGCGGCGAGGGCTGACCCCATCCGGGACCTGGAAGCGATCATCTCTAATCGGACCTCGGGTTCGTGATTCATTTGCAGCGCGACGCCAGCTACCGGTTCCGCGGCCGAGGTGGGGAGGAATGTGCCGATTCCGTCCGCCCGGAAAGAGCAGCCCTCGTAACGGCCGATCGAACCTGCTCCCGCTTCCATCATTGCCTGGTGGACCTCTTCGACACGGTCATGCGGGAGAAAGGTCACGATCTTGACGACCGGAGCCGCTTCGATCGGACCGAATGCTCGGGGCCCCACGATTCCGATCGCATCGGCCAACGCATCGGCCGCACCACCGGGAAGAACGTCGAAGGCCGTATGAACGATGCCGAGGTTCACGCCCGATTGTGCGAGTCGCAGCGCACGACCTCCAGGAGATGTCCCTTTGGTGAGCCTGTTCGTGGAGCGGAACAGAAGCGGGTGGTATGCAATGAGTAGATCCGGCGGATCCTCGATAACGACATCAACCACTTGCTCGGTTACTTCATGACAAACAGCGATCGTCGAAACCTCGGCGACCGGATCGCCCAATTGCACGCCTACTGGATCCCAGGTGGCCGCCTTCTCGAGTGGTGCTAGTGCGCTGAGGATGTCTTGAACTCGCATCGGCAGGCATGGTACCTGCCGCCAAGGCGAGCCGACTAGAGGACGATCCAGGCAGAGAATCCACCAACAGCAGCAAGTCCAAGCACTGCCACGACAGACCTCAAGGCCTTCCGGTCACCGATACCCAGCACCATTACGGCCTTGACGGCGGTGTTGACGGCTACGGCGATCATGACGGCCTTTGCTCCCGATTCAGCAGCCAACCCATCGTTGACGAGATTGGCCATCGAGAGATTGATTGCGTCAACGTCGTTGATGCCGGAAAGGGCTCCGACGACGTTGAGCGCGGCGGCCGAGAACTGATCAAGCAACAGCTTCGCAACGAATACAACCGCTGCGTATAGGGCTCCGAATTGGAGCGCAACCGTCAGCGAGAGCGGATTCTGTAGCTTGAAAGAGTCGTCTGCCGGCGCGGCACGCTGGGCCTTTATCCACGCGACCACACCGGATCCCACCACAAAGACCCCGAGGGCCGACAACGGCACGAGGAGGACTTCAGCCAGAGCCGGAGCGATAACGAAGGCGAGGGCCAGAACCCGGAAGTACATGATCCCGGACGCTCCAAGGATTCCGGCTTCCAACGAGTGACGCAAGTTGGAGTGCGTCTTGGACATGCGAGAGAACCCAAGGGTCACTGCGGTCGACGAGATCAAACCCCCGACAAGGCCGGTGAAGATGAGTCCGGCGCTTCCTCTGACTCGCATCCCGATATAGCCGGCCAGTCCCACCGCTGATACCAAGACGACCATCAACCAGATCTCGCGCGGATTGAATGCTTCGAACGGTCCGTAGGCCTCGTCCGGAAGGAGGGGAAGAATCACGGCCGTGATCACTCCGAACTGCACCGCCGAACGAACATCTTCGTCGGAGAACCTCCGTGTGATCTTGTGGAGTGAACCTTTTGCACGCAATAGCGCGACGGTTCCGACGGCCAAAGCCACTGCCACAACCATCTGCTCGGCCCACACGAGGGCTCCAACTCCGAACGTCACAACGGCGGCTGCTTCGGTAGTGGTTCCCCAGTCACCTGTTTCACGGAAGGCGAACACATAGGAGCCGATCACGAGGGAAAGGGCGGCAAGTGCCCAGAACACCCATGCGATCTGCCCGTATTCATCGGCAGAGAATCCACCGAGAGCCCCCAGCATTGCGTAGAGCGCAAACGTTCGCGCGCCTGCGTAATCGTCGGGCTCACTGCCGTGCGAGGTCTGGCGTTCGAGACCGACTACCGCTCCGAGTCCTGCCGAGACCAGAAAGGCCGTGATCATGGCGCCGGCGGATTCCACTGCTCTACTTCGCTTGCCCAACCGAGAGGCTGGATAGGGAACCCGCGAGTTCCGCTCTCGACACAATCAGGGCATCCGGCAGTACCTTGCGCAATCGGCGGTGAGTTCGATCGTCACCACCGAAGAACACCACAGGAACGGACGCTCCTTCTTCAGTGTCGGCGAGGGCGAGAGCGACATCGCGGCCGTGCTTGGGTGCCAGATCCAGAGATATCGCCACTGCACAGGGTGGGCGTTCCAGAGCGATTTGGACCGCCCGAACGCCGTCTTCCGACTCCGTGATCACGTCCCAACCGTGGCTCTGAATATCGACCGCCAAATCAATCGTTTCTGACCAGTTCCAATGGATGAGCAGGACAGGGGCCATGAGGTAAGGCTATCAGTGTCGGTGAAGCCTTCAGCACTCAGCACTCAGCCATCAGCCATCAGCCATCAGCCATCAGCCATCAGCCATCAGCCATCAGCCATCAGCCATCAGCCATCAGCCATCAGC
>JBLYYS010000275.1:0-3269 GCA_048550235.1 Acidimicrobiia bacterium
CCGGCGATGCGGGCCTTGAAGTCCTCACCGAGGTCGAGTTCGTCCGCCAGGCCTTCGTAGTAGTCAAGACCCTCGATCAGGTTCGTCCGGAACTCCTCGAAGAATGACGCCTTGCGAGAAGACAGATCCAGGCTGAACCGGTCGAGTTCGCTCCGGGCAAACTCCAGGTACAGCTCTGCCTCTCGTATGAATACGTGGGGGCGGTCCGGCTGTGTAATCAAGTGAGCCCGACCGTATATATGGTCGACCATCTCGCGGAGGCTGGACAACTTGGAGAAGTTGACGATGTTCGGGCCAGTGCAGACCGAAGTGTGGGAGCGGTTCTTGATGTGATTCTTGCCTTCCACGCCGCCGGCCAGGTCTCGGCACAGGCACGCCTTGGCCAGCACATCCTCGGTTACGACCGCGAGCTGTTCGGCGGTGTAATCCTCGTTCTCGATGTGCGCGAGTTTCTGCACCTGGTACTCGCGCGACGCAACACAAATCGGCTCTTCGCTGAACTCGGTGTTGTAGAGAGCCAGGTAGCCCTTTGGGCACGCACTTCCCGGGCGCCCGTCGGTGATCTTCTGGCGGCGGTTGCGTTCGCTCTCGGAAGTCCTCAGACTCCAGAACGGGATGCCGAATGGTGATGAGTTGCTGAGGTAGACATCGTCGCCCGTTGCTTCCTGGAGCTTCCTGAGGTGTTCATCATCCACGTTGGTCACTTCGGGCACCAGGAGGAAGGGAGTTCCCCATCCAGCCGAGTCGACCTCGAAGTGCTCGATAATCTGGTCGTGTTCCTGCGCGGTGCCGATCCCGCCCTGAACCGTGATAGTCAAACCCGGCGGCTCGGAGACTTCAGCTCGATTGCGGGCCCGCAGACCTTTGTTGCGTATCTCGTGCAGCGTCTCGACGAGTTCGCCCCGCTTCCGCTTGAACTCATCGAGGATCGGTCCCAGCAACTTACCTGCGGACGGGAACGTGTGGCCGCCGCAATTGAGGCCCGATTCGATTCGGAACTCCGACACCCACAGGCCACGTTTGGCGAGGAACTTTCCCTGGACGAGGGCGGATCGGAAGTCGCTGACTTTGAGGACGATCTTCTTCCTCAGTTCACCCTTGTCATCTGGAAAGAAGTCGTCGAACTCGGCCAGGTAGCTGTAGAGACGTGGGTTGAGGCCGGCTGAGAACACGACTGCAGACCGGAGTTTGCTACGGGCGAAACCACGGAGACCGGACAATGCATCACTCATCTCAGGCGCCTGCTTCATCCCGTCCTGATAGGCGTCGCGGTCGACCTTGGTCATCAGGTTCACGTCGATCGATCCAGCGGAGATGTGCCTTCTCAACAACTCCTGGAGCTTCGTCCGCTCGGACTCATCGCGGCTGTCCTTCATCTTCTGATAGAGGTCGCGCAGGTTGCCGGTCGGGAGCATCTCGAAATACTTGGTCAGGTCGTTTCCGGCCTCAAAGAGACTTGACTGCATGGAGCGAATCTGACCCTTGACCTGATCGTGCACCAGATCGAGATAGGCAGTGATTCTCCGGGACCGGGCATCGGGGGCATCGTCAGGGATCTCCTCGTACGGTTCGCCGGCCAGATCGCTGTGGAACTTGCGCATCTGTTCGATGAGGACGTCGTCGACGATCTGGATCACTGAAGACATGCCGTAGCGCGCGACCTTCAATGGTGTGTCGATTGTGAAGCCCGTTCCCATCACGGGAATGTGGAAGGTGTGGACGGCAGCCGTCATGGAGTTCTCCGATTGCGTGGCGCCAGTCAAGCAGAGACCAGTCACTTACGGGAGGGTAAGGAACGGGTCGAAGCTTTCGCAGGTGTTGAGCGAATCGGGCACAGTGGCCATAGGTCATGGGCTGCCTACTGCCTACAACAAGATGGTCGGGGGGAACGCGATGGGGCCCGCAGCGGATGCTGCAGGCCCCAGTCGTCTCAGTGGAGGGTTGTGTTACGGCTTGAAGACGAAGCTGGAGACTCCGGCCTGGAATGCGTGCCGCACCTGAGCGTTGTCGAATGTGGCAACGCCGAAGTGGTACGTATCCGTCAGGTCGTCGAACTGAACGTCGAACTCAGAACCCGTCACCATCGCCCGGGAGATCTCGACCGTCCACACGCCGTCGGCGTAGTTGGACTCGGCAGAGATGTCCCCGCGGTCGCCGGTGAACTCAGCCTTGTAGACGCCGGGGATACGGTCGCCGGCTACGAAGAGCGAGTCGTCGAAATCGACCATCTCGGACTCCAGGACCCATCCGGGTGAACCATCTTTGTTGCCGCCGTCGGGTGGCATGAAGGCTGGGGCAGTCTTGTCCTCGTTGTCGTTGTTGGTGTATCCGCCCCCATCTTTGGGATCGCCGTGGCGACCAGCGGAAGGCGTCTCCTCCGAGTACGTGACGTGGTCGACGTACTGATCGTCGATTTGATGCAGGTTACGGACCGACTTCCAATGCCAGATGTCGCCGATTTCACCTTCCGCGGCCGTGTACTTGTTGCCGTACGGCTTGGCGTCAGGGGTCTCGCCGGCATGGCACATGACGAAGCAACCGGACTGCTCGAACCCGGCGATGGCGCTGTCGGTGTTCCAGATGAGCGACATCTTGTCCTCGTACCAGAGGTTGTTGTCGCCGCCCTTGTCGTCAGGATCTGACAGCTTCACCCACGAACCATCGTCCTGCTTCTCCCATGGGGAGCGCAGGAAGCTCTCTGTGGTGTCTGCCCAGCTCAACAGGTAGTAGACGGTGTCGCCGTCGTACGCCGACTGGAGTGATACCTCGGTGGAACCGTCGTTGGCACCGCCGGAGACGGAAATGGTCAGGACCGGAGCATCCGCCCAGACCCCATCGTCTGCAACACCGTCGAGGACGGGTGCGTCCATGGCGGGAACGGAGACCAATGCACCGTCGGGAGCCTCGAACGGCACCGCGGTGGTTGTCGTGGCCATAGCTTCAGTTGTCGTTGTTTCCGGAGCCATGGCTTCGGTGGTGGTCGTCGGATCCGGAGCAGCCACCGCGGCTTCGGTTGTGGTTGTGTCGTCTGTACCGCCGCAGGCAGCCACAATCAGGGCCAGTGCAGTGATGATGTAGAAAATGCGGATCTGCCGCATATAAGTTCTCCCCGTTAAGGATGTATCAGAGATTGTGATACGTTTCACAAAGTAGCCATGGCGCATCCGGCACACAAAGAAGGGTCCGCAGGCCTATGCGGATGTGTGCATGTGTAACGGGTTATCGCCGATCGAGCATTGGTCTTGGCGCTAGTAGGTAGTAGGTAGTAG
>JBLYYS010000276.1:0-5712 GCA_048550235.1 Acidimicrobiia bacterium
ACCATCGCAGAACGCGTCTCGCGTTCGTGGGCGGAGATTCCCCATGTGACCGCTTTTGATCAAGCAGATGCAACCCGTTTGCTGGCGGCCCGCAAGGCTTTGGAACGCCGGAGCGACGGGACGATGCCGCTCGAGGTTCTGATCGTCAAAGCCGTGCTCCCTGCGATCATCGCCTTCCCGGAGTTCAATGCCTCGATAGACGGTGACGACCTTGTATTGAATCGCTTCTACAACGTAGGAGTGGCGGTGGATACTCCCGAAGGACTCATTGTGCCGGTCATCCGTGATGCGGTCGATCTCAGTGTGTCTGACCTAGCCGGTGAGATCCTCAGGCTTGCCGCCGGGGCCCAAGAACGGGTTCTCGAGACCTCCGACCTCACAGGGGCGACCTTCACTGTGTCGAACATCGGCGCGGTGGGTGGAGGAATGGGCACTCCAATCGTTCCCTACGGCACCACTGCGATTCTCTCCGTGGGGCGGGCCGAGGAACAAGCTGTGGTCCGCGACGGCCGAGTCGAGGTGGCTCCGATGATGCCCCTCAGTTTGTCCTATGACCATCGAGCGATCGACGGTGGCTTGGGTCGTCGCTTCCTGGCGATGGTTGTCGAGAATCTCGAAGAGCCTGCGCTCTTCTTGGCCGAGTAGCGCCCCTTCCCGTTCTTGCGTGAGTTGGACCCGCCAGGCGCGCCCGTGTAACGCAAGTTCGTGAACGCCGAGTAACGCCCCTCCCGTTCTTGCGGGGCCGAGCCCCGGTAGCGATGCTGAGTCACGCGTGGACGCTACGTCACTCCATCGGATGGCGTTCGAGGAACTCGTACATCTCCGTCATGTCGACACCCGGAAACGTCCCGGCCGGCAACGCAGCCAGCACATGGGAATGCGGTCGTGCAGAAGGCCACACCAGACCTTCCCAGCGGGCGATGAGGTCCGGAGGGGGCCGCCGGCAACAATCGCCGTCCGGACAGGCGGAAGCAGTGTGGTTGTTGGTTTCGCGTCCTCTGAACCACTTCGCCTGATCGAAAGTCGTGCCGACCGTCACCGCATGAAGAGGTTCACGATCGGCCTCCACGTGCGTGGACGACCAGAAGGTCCCGGACGGCGTATCGGTGTATTGATAGTGAATCGAGAACTTGTCGCGCGATTTGAACGCCATGCGTGTTCCCCAGTTTCGGCAAAGGCGCTGCCCTTCGATGGCGCCGTCGGGATCGGCCGGAAATGGGACCCCGTCGTTCTCATACGCCTTCCAGATGACGCCGTCCTCATCAGACCGAATCATGTGGACGGTGACGTCGAGGTGCTTGGTCGCCAGATTCGTGAATCTGTGTGCGGCCATCTCGTACGAGACGTAGAACCTCTCCTTCAGGTCCTCCACGCTCAAATCTCGATCGAAGTGAGCCTCCGAGAGGAAAGGAGCAGCGGCGGACTCCGGGACGAGCACGGCGCCCGCGAAGTAGTTCGCCTCCAGTCGCTGCCGGAGAAAGTCGCCGAATCCGCTCGGATCGGTATGTCCGAGGACGAAGTGCCCAAGAGTCTGCAAGACAACCGACCGCGCTGCCCGCGTCCGCAGAGCGTTTCGTTGCGGTATGAATATCCGATTGTTCCGCAAGTCGGTGATCGATCTGACCGCGTGCGGAACATCGTCGGCTGGATGGACCGTGAAACCGAAGTGGGCGGCCAGATCCAGGAGGTTTCTCTGCGACAACGCCCCAAGGCCCGCGTAACCGATTGCATCGAGGGCCGAGGCGGCGGCAGATTCGATCTCTCCGAAGTAGTTGCCCAGATCCCGCTGATGGCGGCGGAGCGCAGCATTCTCATGGCGTGCCTCCTCAGGGGTTGCGGCCCTTACCTGGGCGCGGTCGCGCAATCCTTCGAACAAGCCGACGATGGTCTCCAATGCCTCGTCGGGCAATCGGGCGGACGGTTTCAGATCGGGGAGACTCAGCTCGCGATAAAGGGGATCGCGCTGGATACGTTCGAAGCCAATCTCGAGTCGGGATCGGCGTGAAGGAGGTGTTGGGTCGAGGAGATCGGCGACAGACGTGTCGAGCGCTCCTGCCAGCGCCGCGATCAACGACAGCTTCGGTTCTCGTTTGCCCGTCTCGATGGTCGAGAGGAAGGGCGCTGGTTTCCCAACTCGCGCACCGAGTTCGTCGAGTGTCAGATCTGCCGACTTCCTGAAATGCCGCAGCCGATGTCCGAATACGAGCGGATCAATCTGTTCGCTCAAGATCCGTTACTCCTGCCTTCTGGATAAGAACATCTGAAATTATCGCCATAAATCCACTGTACTAGCCTCGCTAGTAGAAGAAGATGCCTTCTTGTCAAAGGCGAACTGAGTTCATAGGAGGGCCACATGGTCGACGGAATCGAAGTGAGGGGACCCGTTGAGGGACGCGGTGCCGAGATACTGTCTGACGAGGCGCTCGCCTTCGTAGCGGACCTCCACCGGCGGTTCAATGATCGTCGACGTCTGCTTCTCCAGGAGCGTGCAGATAGGCAGTTGCGGATCGATGCCGGTGAGATGCCCGACTTCCTCGTGGAGACTTCTGATGTTCGCGAGGCTGCGTGGTCGGTAGCTTCCATTCCCTCCGATCTCTTGGATCGGCGAGTTGAGATCACGGGTCCGGTCGAGCGGAAGATGATGATCAACGCCCTCAACTCGGGGGCCAAGGTCTTCATGGCAGATTTCGAAGATTCGAATACGCCAAATTGGTTCAACACGATCGACGGCCAGATCAACCTCATCGATGCCCATGAACGTACGATCACGTTCGAGAACCCTGATGGGAAGCGGTACGAACTCGAAGATGAGACCGCCACCTTGCTGGTGAGGCCGCGGGGTTGGCACCTCGATGAGAAGCATGTGCTGGTCGACGGCGAAGCGATCTCTGCCAGCATCTTCGACTTCGGCATGTACATGTTTCACTCGGCTGCTCGGGCCATAGCCGCCGGTAGCGGGCCGTATTTCTATCTTCCGAAACTCGAGAGCCACCAAGAAGCACGTCTCTGGAACGACGTGTTCCTGGCTGCCCAAGATGGTCTCGGCCTGTCGCGGGGGACCATTCGGGCCACGGTGCTGATCGAGACGATCCTCGCTGCCTTCGAGATGGAGGAGATCCTCTACGAGTTGCGAGAACACTCAGCGGGACTGAACGCGGGTCGCTGGGATTACATCTTCAGCGTTATCAAGAAGTTCCGGAACCACCACGGCTTGATTCTCCCGGACCGAGGCCAGATAACGATGACGGTCCCGTTCATGCGCGCGTATACCGAGTTGCTCGTCAAGACGTGTCACCGACGCGGCGCCCACGCGATGGGAGGTATGGCAGCCTTCATCCCCAATCGCCGTGATCCGGAAGTCACCGAACGAGCTCTTCGAAGCGTTCGAGACGACAAGCTGCGTGAGGCGAACGACGGCTTCGACGGAACGTGGGTGGCGCATCCTGATCTCGTCGGCACGGCAATGGAGGTCTTCGACGACGTGCTCGGGGATCGTCCGAATCAGATTGATCGTCTGCGAGATGACGTGGTCGTCACTGCAGAACAGCTGCTCGACACCTCAGTAGAAGGCGGCAAGATAACCGAACAAGGGGTACGTACGAACGTCCGAGTCGGGATCGAGTACATGGCCTCGTGGATGCGAGGCAACGGAGCGGCCGCCCTCTACAACCTGATGGAGGATGCTGCCACGGCAGAAATCTCCCGAAGTCAGATATGGCAATGGGTTCACAACGCTGTTCAGCTCGACGATGGACGAACGCTGACTGCCGATCTCGTCGATCTGATCACCGACGAGGAGATGGACAACATCCGCTCGATGGTCGGCGATGACTTCTTCGCCACAGGCCTCTACGAGGAGTCCCGCCGCCTATTCGAGACGGTGGCGGTAGCGCCCGACTTCCAGGAATTCTTGACACTTCCTGCCTACGAACTGATCAACTGAAAGGAACCAGACATGACCGTTGCTGATCGCGTCCGCCGCGAAGCGGAAGAGATCCAGAAGGACTGGGACACGAACCCACGCTGGGCGGGTATCCAGCGCGACTACACGGCCGAGGATGTGGTCCGACTACGCGGATCTGTTCGAGTCGAGCACAGTCTCGCCAGGCAAGGGGCGGAGCGACTCTGGGAACTCCTCGGCAAACGCGACTACGTGAACGCACTCGGCGCATTGACCGGGAACCAGGCTGTGCAAATGGTCAAGGCCGGGCTCGAGTCGATCTACCTTTCGGGTTGGCAGGTCGCCGGTGACAACAACCTCGCCGAGCAGGTGTACCCCGATCAGAGCCTATACCCCGCGAACAGTGCGCCGTCGTTGGTGCGCAGAATCAACAACGCTCTGAAAAGAGCCGACCAGATCGAGTGGTCGGAAGGCAAGGGCGACCATCACTGGATGGCTCCGATCGTCGCGGACGGTGAAGCAGGCTTTGGCGGCCCGCTCAACGTGTTCGAACTGACGAAATCCTTCATCGAGGCGGGTGCTGCGGCGGTCCACTACGAGGACCAGCTGTCCTCGGAGAAGAAGTGCGGACACATGGGTGGCAAGGTCCTGATTCCGACCAGTCAGGCCATCAGAACACTGAAATCCGCCCGCCTGGCGGCCGATGTGTCGGGAGTGCCCACGGTGATCATGGCCAGGACGGATGCGAACGCCGCCGCCCTACTCACCAGCGACATCGATGAGCGGGATCACGAGTTCACTACCGGCGGCAGGACCGAAGAGGGTTTCTACGAGACCCGGGCGGGACTCGAGCAGGCGATCGCAAGGGGACTCGCATATGCTCCGTATGCCGATCTCATCTGGTGCGAAACCGCCCATCCGGACATCGAGGAAGCCCGTATCTTCGCCGATGCGATCCACGCGGAATACCCGGATCAGTTGCTTTCGTACAACTGCTCACCCTCCTTCAACTGGAAGAAGTATCTGAGTGACGACGAGATCGCCAGCTTCCAGAAAGAACTCGGAGCGATGGGTTACAAATACCAGTTCATCACCCTCGCAGGCTTCCATTCTCTGAATGCTGCCATGTTTGATCTGGCACTCGGGTATAAGAACGAGGGGATGTCGGCCTACGTGAAGGTCCAGCAACACGAGTTCGATATCGAGGAGCGCGGCTACACCGCCACCCGGCATCAGCGGGAAGTGGGCGCCGGCTACTTCGACATGGTTGCCATGACGGTGGGCGAATCCGCGACACTGGCACTCGATGGTTCGACTGAAGACGAGCAGTTCTTCGACAAGTAGGGTTTGGGGGCGGCAATGCCGCCCCCAAACAGCCCTTCGCTCTTGGCCATTGGCCGATAGCCATTAGCCTGGCTGGTGTGGACATCGATCAGGTTTTGCAGGAGATGGGCGCCAACGCCGACAGACTGGCGTCGTTGGCCGAAGATGCGTTCGAAGAGCGCCTCCAGTTGCGGCAGCGTCAGGAGCAGCTCCGGTTGATTGCCTCTGATCTGAGCGCGCGGGCACCGGTGGATAGGCATGCCCTGCAGGCGGAACTAGAGCATCTGCTCGGGAGATGGGATGCTCTGCAGAAGGAGCGGATCGACGTCGTGGCACAGTCGGGTGGCGGGAGCCAGGGTGGTGACGCCTTCTCCGGAGCTCACGCGGTCAGAGTGAACCTACAAATAGATGCCGCCCGGGGCCGCGATCAGATCGAGTCGAGAATCGCCGAAATACGACGCCTCCTCGACTCGGAACCCAAGACCTAG
>JBLYYS010000277.1:0-4259 GCA_048550235.1 Acidimicrobiia bacterium
GCGACCAGCAACCAGAACGTGCCGGCAACGACACTGGCGAGGTTGAGAACGAAGAACGCCAGGGCGCTCCAGCGGAGGACCTTGCCCGACGGCGCCGCGAAACGCGGCACAATGACGTTCACGAGGGCGAAAGCTCCTACCTGCACCACCGAGATTCCGCCGGCTATACCTTCCGTAACTCCGAATCGACCCGCGATCTCTGCGATCAAGAACGGGGTCGCCGAGAACATCAGAGTCACGGAACCGACGCCGGCCAGTATCACCAGCGGCGCCCCCGGTCGGAGCGAATAGAGAGAGCGAATCGGACCAAACATGCCCGGCGGATTCTCGCAGGCCGCGACCGGGCGCGAGTACTCGGAGGTAGCCTCCACTGCCATGCACGGTTTGACATTCGAAGGCCCAGGCAGCATCACCTATCACAGACATCTCCCCGACCCGACAATCGAGGAACCGACCGACGTGGTAATCCGAGTGGATCGAACTGGTCTCTGTGGATCGGATCTCCATCCCTACGAAGGTCGGGAGAGGGCACGGCCGGGCGTGGTCCCCGGTCATGAAGCCATCGGTACGGTGACCGACCTAGGGGCGAACGTCGCCGGCTTCTCCGTCGGAGATCGAGTTGTCGTCCCATTCACCACCAGTTGCGGGGCCTGCAGACCGTGTCTGATGGGACTCAGCGCCCGCTGTGAGAACGGGGATCTATTCGGCTGGGGAGATCCGGACGACCTCTCGGCACCCGCCGTCCACGGTGGACAAGCCTCGATGCTCCGGGTACCGCTCGCCGAAGGCACGTTGGTGCCGATCCCGGACCGGGTCTCCGATGCGCAAGCCGTACTGCTGACCGACAACCTTCCGACTGGATGGTATGCAGCGGAACGTTCCGACCCGATCGTGGGTGAAGCCGCCTTCGTGGTTGGACTCGGCTCAGTCGGCCTATCGGCGGTGGCCGCGCTTCGTGCGCTGGGCGCTGATCCTGTCTTCGCATTCGACCCTGTGGAGGATCGGTTGGTCAGGGCAGAAATGCTGGGAGCCTCTCCGCTCACATCCGGTGCCGGCCTCGGGACGGGAGTGGCGTCGGTGGTGGAGGCAGCCGGAACCAGTGCTGCACAGGAGTATGCATTCGAGTCGGTTCGCCCTGGTGGCACACTATCGGTCATCGCAGTCCAGACCGCGCCGGACTTCCCGTTCTCACCGGTGAATGCTTATGACTCCAACATCACAGTGAGGTTCGGACGGGCGCCGGTCCGGTCGGTGCTGAATCGAATGCTGCCGATGATCGACTCGGGAGCCCTGCAAATACCGGATGAAAGCATCGTCACCCATCCGGACGAAGCCCTCGAAGACGGCCCCAACCTCTACCGGGCGTTTGCCGGACGAGAGCCGGGGATGGTCAAAGCTCTATTCGCGACCGGCTAGCGACGCTTGGCTGCCAGTTTTCGACCGCTTTCGGTCAGGTGACGTTTCCTCACCCGGATGTTCTGCGGCGTCACCTCAACCAACTCATCATCCGCTATCCACTCGATCGCCGTCTCGAGAGAATGTCGGCGGGCCGGTTTGAGCTTGATCGCCTCATCGGCGCCTGAAGCCCGTACGTTCGTCAGTTGCTTCGCCTTGGCCGGGTTGGCCGGCATGTCGGCCGGCCGGGAATTCTCTCCGATGATCATCCCCTCGTAGACGTCTTCACCGGGACCGATGAAGAGGTCGCCACGTTTCTGCAGGTTGTCCAGGGCGAAGCCGGTCGAGACGCCCTTGCGGTCTGAGATGATTGCTCCGCCCTGTCGGTGCGGAAGCTCTCCTGCCCAGGGCAACCATCCATCGTGATGTTGGTGAACCAATCCGGTGCCGCGGGTGGCAGTCATGAGCAGCGACCGGAATCCCAGCAAACCGCGCGACGGAGCGGTGAGGGTAATGATCGTCCTACCTCTGTCACCGGGACGCATGTCGGTTACGGTCCCCTTGCGAGGCGCTACCGCCTGGGTCACCGTGCCAACGTGCTCATCCGGCACATCGACAACCGCCCGCTCCAATGGCTCGTGCGGTTTGCCGTCGATCTCCCGGAGGATGACCTCTGGGCGGCTGACCTGGAGTTCAAAACCTTCACGCCGCATCGATTCGATGAGAACCGCCAGTTGCAGTTCTCCTCGCCCTGCAACTTCGATCACTTCCGGCGATGCGGTTGGTCCGATTCGAATGGAGACGTTGCCGAGCACTTCCCGCTCTAGTCGCTCGCGAATCTGGCGGGACGTCAAGTAGTTGCCATCCTTACCTGCCAGTGGCGAAGTGTTGACCCCGAAGGTCATCCGCAGAACCGGCTCATCAACCTCCAGCCTCGGTAGCGGTTGGGGATCGTCTGCGTCCGCCAACGTGTCACCGATCTCCACCTCCGGATAACCGGCCACAACGAACAGGTCGCCCGCAGTTCGCTCGGCTACGTCGATCCGCTGAAGACCCGAAAACCCCATCAAGTGGGCAAGCTTTCGCTTGACCGGTGGCTCCTCTTCATTCGAGTGACACAGAGCAACCAGCTCCCCTGCTCGAAGAGTGCCCTGCATCACCCGGCCGATAGCGAGGCGACCCAGATAGTCGGAGGCATCGAGATTGGTCACTAGTGCTTGCAGCGGAGCATCGGAGTCACCCGAAGCCGCAGGAACGGTATCGACGATGGCGTCGAGTAGCGGCGCCAGATTGTCGTCCTCGCTCGGCATTCCTGGACCGAGCACCGCCCTTCCCATCCTGGCGATGGAAGAAACAATGGGAAACTCGATGTGGTGGTCATCGGCATCCAGATCGAAGAACAGCTGGTAAATCTCATCGACGACTTCGTCGAGACGGGCGTCGGGCCGATCGACCTTGTTGACCACGACCACTGCCGGAAGATGGGCGCCAAGAGCCTTGGACAACACATAGCGCGTCTGCGGCATTGGCCCCTCGGCCGCGTCTACCAACAGCAGCACTCCATCGACGAGTGCGAGAGCTCGCTCCACCTCACCACCGAAGTCGGCATGGCCGGGGGTGTCGACGAGGTTGATCCGCACGCCCTTCCATTGAATCGAAGCTGCCTTGGCCAGAATCGTGATGCCTCGCTCCCGCTCCTGGTCGCTGGAATCCATGACGCGGTCAACGTGAGCTTCGTGATCTGCGAAGACTCCGGCCGCGTTCAACATGGCATCGACCAGAGTGGTCTTGCCATGATCTACGTGCGCGATCAAAGCGACATTGCGAAAGGGGGCTACGGACATGGGGCCGGCATGGTAGCCGCACTAGAGGTTCGGCGAATCGTCCCTGTCTCCACCTAGCCTGGAGTGATGACCGCACCACCAACTGCCACGATCATTGCCGACCTCGCCGCGGAGCTCGAAATACCCGTCGACGGGACACTGAGTCGCGTGCTCTACAAAGACGACGACATTCGCCTGGTCCTATTTGGATTCGATACCGACCAGGAACTCACGGAGCACACGGCTTCGATGCCTGCGCTACTACAGATCATCAGCGGACGGGCTCGGCTGGAACTCGGCGACAAGACAATGACTGCCGCTCCCGGGAGTTGGGTTCACATGCAGGCCCACCTTCCTCATTCGGTTCTTGCTCTCGAACCGACGGTACTCCTGCTGACCCTGCTCAGAACCTGACTGCCTGCGTGCACGCGTGGTCGCCGGGATTGCAGCCTGCACACCATCGCACCGCAGGCAAGCGTCGTGCGCAGAAAGGGTTACCAGAACCGATGAACCTGCACGCAGCCGGGTGTAACGTCCGGTCATGCGTATTGCAGCCGCCCAAACCGCCCCTATTTGGGGCGACAAATCCGCCACCACAGATCGGATCATCGAATGGATCCACAAGGCCGCCGACGACGGCGTCGATCTGCTGGCCTTCGGTGAGACATTTCTCTCCGGATACCCGTTCTGGGTAGCGAGAACCGATGGAGCGCGCTGGGAAGCCGACGATCAGAAAGCCGCCTACGGCTACTACCTAGATGCCGCGGTGGCGCTCGACGGACCAGAGCTGACATCGATTGCCGGGGCCGTCGCTGCCACTGGAGTGTTCACCTACCTCGGGATCACCGAGCTATCTCCCAGCCGGGGCACCGTATACGCCACCCTGGTCGCGATCGACCCATCGAGCGGAATCGTCTCCGCTCACCGCAAGCTGATGCCAACCTACGAAGAGCGACTCGTGTGGGGAACGGGCGACGGGCATGGCCTCCAGGTGCACGATCTAGGTCGGGTCAGGGTCGGTGGACTCAATTGCTGGGAGAA
>JBLYYS010000278.1:0-5476 GCA_048550235.1 Acidimicrobiia bacterium
CGAACACATGTTCGCCTAGGCTTTCGAACATCATTCGTGGTATTTGTCACACCGACGACATACCGTTGGGGAAGATTCAGAGGAAAGGGAACTCGTGGACAACGATAAGTCACTCGACATGGCCAAAGCGCAGATCGAGCGCCAATTCGGCAAGGGTGCCATCATGCGACTCGGCGAGAGTACGAGTGTGCGGCTTCCGTCGATTTCAACCGGCGCGCTTTCGCTCGACATTGCACTCGGAATCGGAGGCGTACCCCGTGGGCGCGTTGTCGAGATCTATGGCCCTGAGTCAAGCGGCAAGACAACTCTGGCGTTGCATGTCGTAGCTGAAGCTCAGCGTAACGGCGGTATCGCCGCCTTCATCGACGCAGAGCACGCGCTGGATCCGATCTATGCCAAAGCCCTTGGCGTCGATGTGGATGAGTTGCTCATATCGCAACCTGACACCGGTGAGCAGGCACTCGAGATCGCCGACATCCTCATTCGCTCAGGAGCCCTCGACGTCGTCGTGATCGACTCGGTGGCGGCGCTCGTACCGCGTGCCGAGATCGAAGGTGAGATGGGGGATACCCACGTTGGCCTCCAGGCCCGTCTCATGTCGCAGGCATTGAGGAAGCTCACAGCGAATATCAATCGGTCGCAGACGACTGCGGTCTTCATCAATCAGCTACGTGAGAAGATCGGCGTCATGTTTGGATCACCCGAAACCACACCGGGTGGCCGCGCTCTCAAGTTCTACTCGAGCGTTAGGATCGACATTCGGCGGATTGAGGCCATCAAGGATGGCCAGGAGAATGTCGGCAACCGGGTTCGTGCAAAGGTTGTGAAGAACAAGCTTGCACCGCCCTTCCGGCTCGCAGAGTTCGACATCATGTTCGGCGAGGGTATCTCGAGGGAAGGCTCTTTGCTGGATGTGGCCGTGGAGCAAGGCATTGTCCGCAAGAGTGGAGCCTGGTACAGCTACGACGACGATCAACTGGGTCAGGGACGCGAAGCGGCGAAGCGGTTCCTTCGGGAGAACGCTGAAGTAGCGGTTCAGCTTCAGGCCAAGGTGATGGAGGCCGTGGGTCTGGTCGAGTCGGAAGAACAAGAAGTAGAAATCACTGACGACGTCGACGAGAAGACATCAGACTGACTTCGGCGAGGCGTGGGTTTAGCGAGCCATAAGAAGCGTACCTAAACCCACGTTCGTCGGGTACTATGTTCATCAAGCACACACTAATTAACACTGAAACTTGAGAACTGTGGACGAGATACAGAGGAGCGACGGAACAACCACGAGGCCTTGATCTAACTTCGTTCCGTCCGTGTGTGTGCCGAGCCGGCTGGCTCGGCATGTCTGTATCTTCCGCAGGAAGGCGGGAACTGTGGAACCGTTATGGGCCCTGGTGATCGGCGTGATGGCGGTACTGGTAGGCGCCGTAGCCGGGTTTTTCGCAGCTCGTACGAATCATCGACGGGCTCGTGGTGATGCCGAAACGAGTGCAGAGGAAGTCATGTCCGCTGCTCGGCTCGAGGCGCAAAGGCTCCTTTCTCGCGCGGAGGAGGAAGCCCGGGCCGTTGCCGAGACGTATCGTGATCGCGAGGACGCCACTCTGGAACACCGGCGTATCGAGATTCACACCTCTGAGGATCGGCTGGTCAAGCGCGAGGAGACTCTGGAGCAGCGGGCTGCGAACCTTGCTCAGCGGGAGCAACTCCTGATTCAACGAGAGACTGAGGTTCTGGACCAAAGGGCTGAGGTCGATTTGCTTCGAGAGGACGCGCGATCAGCTCTCGAGAGGCTGGCGGGTTTCGATGCCAAAGCAGCGAAACAAGAACTGATGGTTCAAGTTGAAGACGAGGCGCGTCGCGAAGCCATGGTCATGGTGCGAGACATGGAGATCAAAGCGCGCGAGGAGTCCGATCGCAGGGCGCGACGGATTCTGACCACCGCAGTTCAAAGATTGTCAGCTGAGGTCGTCACCGAGAGCACCGTCTCTGTTGTCGAGCTTCCAAGCGATGAAATGAAGGGCCGCATCATCGGCCGTGAGGGCCGGAACATTCGCGCCTTTGAGGCCATTGCCGGAGTCAACCTCATTGTCGACGACACTCCCGAGGCGGTCTCCGTGAGTTCGTTTGATCCGGTGCGCCGAGAGATCGCCAGGATCACACTCGAGAAGCTCATCACCGACGGCCGCATTCACCCGGCTTCTATTGAGCAGTCCTTCGAGAAGGCCAAGGCTGAGGTTGAACAGAGCGTTCGCGACGCCGGAGAATGGGCACTGCTCGAAGTAGGTATCGCACGCATGCATCCGGAACTGGTGACCCTTCTCGGTCGACTGAAGTACCGGACCTCATACGGCCAGAATGTTCTCAACCATGTTGTGGAATCCGCCCATGTGGCTGCGATGCTCGCATCCGAGATCGGGATCGACGTCGCTCAAGCCAAACGGGGTGCGCTTTTGCATGACATCGGCAAGGCGATAACTCATGAGGTCGAAGGCTCTCACGCTCTGATCGGAGCAGAGATCGCCCGTCGCTTTGGTGAGGATCCGGCGGTGGTGCACGGAATCGAGGCCCACCACAACGAGATTGAACCCCGCACGCTGGTAGCGGTTCTGGTGCAGGCAGCGGACGCCGTGTCGGCGGCCCGACCGGGTGCACGCCGGGAGGCTCTCGAATCCTATGTCCGCCGCTTGGAGCGGTTGGAAGAGCTAGCCGGGGCGTTCGACGGTGTGGAGCGGGTTTTTGCCATGCAGGCGGGACGGGAAGTCAGGGTGGTTGTGGATCCCGGCACACTCGACGACCTGGAAGCTTCAGATCTGGCGAGACGTATTGCCAGACAGATGGAAGAAGACCTGCAGTACCCGGGTCAGATCCAGGTCACCGTGATCAGGGAGTTTCGGGTAACCGACTACGCTCGATAGCCGCCATGAACCAGCCCGTGATGATCTCCGATCCAACGCGCAAGGAGCGCCGTCTTCCGACCCGTGAGGGCAAGACGTACTTTTTGCGTACGTTCGGATGCCAGATGAACGAGCACGACTCGGAGCGCATAGCCGGGTTGTTCGAAGCCGACGGTATGTCGCCGACGTCCGACTACGAATCCGCCGATGTGGTGTTCATCAACACCTGCACGATTCGAGAGAATGCAGACAACCGGCTCTATGGGCACCTCGGACAGTTGAAGAAGCTCAAAGACGCCCAGCCGGGCAAGGTGTTGGTCGTCGGGGGTTGTGCAGCTCAGAAGGATCGGGAGATCGTTCGCG
The DNA here is from genome assembly GCA_048550235.1 of Acidimicrobiia bacterium. Lineage (GTDB taxonomy): Bacteria > Actinomycetota > Acidimicrobiia > Spongiisociales > JAHEDJ01 > JAHEDJ01. The sequence goes on from JBLYYS010000278.1 coordinate 3,252, forward strand.
AGCGGGCCCCCTGGGTCGATGTGGTACTCGGCACCCACAACCTCGACCGTGTAGTCGATCTGATCGATCACGCACAAGAATGGGGTCCGATCACCGAGATTGCCGACGAGCTTCAGGCGATGCCATCCGATCTGCCCGTTAGGCGGGAACTTGCCCATTCGGCCTGGGTGACCATTCAGGTTGGCTGCAACAACACCTGCACCTTCTGCATCGTCCCTGCGGTGCGCGGCGTTGAGATCTCCCGTCGACCCGGTGACATTGTTCGTGAAGTCGAACGCTTGGCCTCCGACGGCGTAGTCGAAGTCACGTTGCTTGGTCAGAACGTGAACACCTACGGTCGTGATCTCGCCATCGATGGGCGCCGCCGACCCATTTTCGCCGACCTACTTCGAAGGGTCGGAGAGATTGACGGTATTCGGAGGATTCGTTTCACCAGTCCCCATCCGGCCGACTTCCGAGAGGATGTCGCTCTGGCTATGGCGGAAACACCGGCAGTCTGCGAGCAACTACACCTACCGCTGCAATCTGGTAGTTCACGGGTGCTTGCTCGCATGCATCGTGGATACAACGTTGAACGCTTCATGTCCCGCCTTGAAATCGCTAGAAGCGTCGTGCCGGATCTGACCGTTTCGACCGACATCATCGTTGGCTTCCCCGGTGAGACCGAGGACGACTTCCAGGGAACCCTCGACGTCGTCGGGGAGGCTCGGTTCGATCAGGCCTTCATGTTTCTGTTCTCACCGCGTCCCGGCACCGAGGCTGCGCTTGCGGTCGACGATTTCGTTGATCCGGCAGTTGCACAGGATCGTTTTGATCGTCTCCTGGAGCTGCAGTCGCAGATCTCGGTTGAATCCAACCGGGAGCAACTTGGCCGACACTTCGAGGTACTGGCGGAGGGGCCCTCCAAGAAGGATCCGTCGGTGGCGACGACACGTACGCGCGGCGGTCGGGTGGTCCATGTCCCGGGTCAGTTCGATCCCGGGTCGTTCTTCGATGTCGAAGTCAATGCGGCCGCCAGACACCATTTGCTCGGGAGTCCGATCTGAGGGAGATCTACGCGGTGCTCGGGCCGACGGCCTCTGGAAAGTCGGAGGTGGCGCTGCGACTGGCGGAGGAAATCGGTGGCGAACTGATGTCCGTCGACTCCATGCAGGTCTACCGGCGCATGGATATCGGGACCGCCAAACCGACCACCGCAGACCGGGAACGAGTTCCGCATCATGGTATCGATCTGGTCGATCCGGCCCGGGAGTTCAGCGTCGCCGATTTTCAGACCCACGTCAGATCTGCCCTGGAGCAGTCGGATGTGCCGGTTGTCATCGCCGGTGGGTCGGGCCTCCATTTCCGTGCAGTGGTCGATCCGTTGCAGTTCCGCCCGCACGACGACGAGCTACGGGCGTTGGTCGAGCAACTATCTGATGAGGAAGCACGCAGTAGGTTGCTCGAGATCGACCCATCTGCCGTCGATCATCTCGACATCAACAATCCTCGCCGGGTGATCCGGGCTCTCGAGGTGGCTCGATTGACCGGTGAGACACCAACGGCGAGATCGGCGACCTCTGAGTATCAGGATCTGTTGGCCTACCGCCCGTTGTTTCCGTTCAAGGCAGTTGCCCTCGACGCGGGTGCGTCGCAGTCAGATCGGGTGGAGCAACGCCTTGCATCGATGGTTGCTGCCGGATTGCTCGATGAGGTGGCTGAGTTGGCCGACAGTCTCGGCCGGACTGCCCGGCAAGCTGTCGGATACAAGGAACTCCTGCCCGTGATCGCCGGTGAGATGACGATTGAAGCAGGTATAGAGGAGGCGCGGCTTGCGACCATGCGACTCGTCAAGCGGCAACGAACCTACTTCCGTCGCGATCCTCGATTGACTTGGCTAGCTTGGTCGGAAGATCCGGGAGAACGCTACCGGGCAGCCTGTGCCGCCCTGAGGAGCCGAGGGTGAAGTTCACGAAGATGGAGGGCCTCGGCAACGATTTCGTTGTCATTGATGGGCCTCGGCACTTGACCGCGGATCAGATAGCGGCCCTGTGCGACCGCAGGCGGGGTGTTGGGTCCGATGGTGTCCTCGTTGTCACTCCCGTCGCCGATGAGTGTGTTCGGATGGAGTATTTCAATGCGGACGGTGGGGCAGCGGAGATGTGCGGCAACGGCCTCAGGTGCGTCGCCAAACGTGCCCTGGAGACCGGCTTGGTGCATAAAGCCGCCTTCATGGTTGAAACTGC
>JBLYYS010000279.1:0-2874 GCA_048550235.1 Acidimicrobiia bacterium
CAACCCACGTTCTGGCGTTAGGAACCCGTCAAATCTGGCGGGATTCTCACGCCGGAACGGTGGTTTAGTGGTCGCTCTTCTTCGTGGACGGTAGGGCGCCGAGCAGTAACGCACCGGCGATCGCCGCGACGGGGATGATCCAGCGAATCACGGCCTCGCTGGTGGCGATCCCGACCTGGGCAACGGCGGCGGCCGACCCGGCCAGCAGCAGCACCCCGGCGGTCACGACCCGGCGGTTGCGCGGGAAAGGCGCCCGGCTGATTCTCCACTCGAAGCGCGCAAACACCGCCAACAACCCCACGGTGACGGTGGCGAGGATGGCCAACCAGAGCGGTCGGGTCACCCACCACAAGCCGGTCCCAGGTTCAACTTCGAACAGCACACCATCGAACGAGAACAACCCGGCAGCAGCGACCAACGACATCGACGAGAGATGCCAGAGGTAAATGGTCATGATCACGCCCGACACCGCGACAACGGTGTGCCAGGCCCGCTCACCGGCAGTGAAGCGCCGAACCAGTGGTTGAGTGCCGAGGATGATGCCCAGCTGGACCAGACCGAGGAGTGCGATGGCGAAGGTGGGCGGGGTCATGTTGGTGACGCCGGCTCCCGGCACCCCAACCATCGCCACCGGATACCACCCGATCCAGGTGATGGCTATCAGCACGGCCAGCGACCCTCCGGCAATCTGCCACCCCTGGCGTGCCGCAACTCCACCGGTTTCGTCCCGCTCGGACCACCAGTAGCCGAGCTGATGGACGGTTGCCCAGACGAACAGGAAGTTGACCCAGGCAATCCCGGGTACATCGAAGGCGAACCGGGCGATATCGACTGCGATCGCCGCCGCCGCCGGGAGCAAGATCGTGATCCGACCCGATCGCTTCCACCAGGCATGGGTCAGAGGAGCCATCGCCGTCAACGTGATGTATACGGCGAGGAACCAGAGCGGCACGGTGGCCGACATGGCACCGGCGTAGACGACCTCATCCGGAGCGAAGGTACGAATCACCATGATCAGCAGGACCCACACCAGCAGGAGCGGTATAACGGGAGTGAAGAGGCGCCGGGCGCGGGCGGTGATCCAATCGCGGCGGAGTTCCTCACCGGCGGCCACCTTGCGAAGGCCACGGGCGTTGGCGTAGCCGCCGGCCAGGAAGAAGATTGGCATGACCTGCACCAGCCAGGTGACCCAGGCGCTGTATGGGATCCATTCGAGCGAGTTGAGCAGCGCAATCTCTCCGTCCGGCTGCAGCCAAATGGAGGCCGCCAACCAATGGCCGAACATCACAACCAGGATGGCCAGCGCTCGCCAGAAGTCGACGGTTCTGTTTCGGTCCGGCGGTGTGTCGGCCGCCAGCCGAGCCGTGTAGGCGAGATACTTCTTCACCAGTGCGCTCCCCTCGTCTCTCCCATTATCGGGCTCCGTTGGCCCGAGGTTGGGTATCGTTGCTGAAACGACTGAAGGAGAGCTTCGCCAATGTGCGTTGATGCCAACGCCTCACCTCCGATTCGCCCGGTCTCCGGTGCGTCCGTGAATCATCATGACCTGGTCCTCGAGGCCGCCGACGGCAACCGATTCGCAGCCTTCGAGGCCTTCGCTGAATCGCCGAGCGAAACAGCCGTCATCGTGTTGCCGGACGTGCGGGGCCTGTTTGGTTTCTATCAGGAGTTGGCGGCCCGGTTCGCCGAGGTGGGATACGACTCGATCGCCATCGACTATTTCGGTCGGACCGCCGGCGTCGGCGTCCGCGCTGGAGACTTCGACTACATGGAGCACATCCCCCAAACGACAGCCGGCGGGGTGAGTGCCGATGTGTCGGCGGCCGTCGCCCACCTCCGCGACGACAATCCAGATCGGAAGCTGTTCACGGTCGGATTCTGCTTCGGCGGCGGCAACTCATGGCATCAAGCGGCCAACGGCCACGGCCTATCCGGAGTGATCGGTTTCTACGGCATCCCCGACCGAGAGTTCCCGACCGGGGCCGGCACCGTCATCGACCGGGTGTCCGAGATGGACTGCCCGCTACTGGCATTGATGGGCGGAGAGGATCCCGGCATTCCGGCAGAGTCGATCGCGGCCTTTGAAGCCGCACTGGCGGATGCCGAAGTCCAACACGACGTAATCACCTATCCGAACGCCCCACATTCGTTCTTCGACCGGGCGCAAGAGGAGTTCGCATCGGAGTCTGCCGACGCCTGGCAACGGGTTCTCGCCTTCATCGGAGGCCTCTCCTCCGACCAGGAATAGGACCGCTCCGAGGGGACAAATGGCGGGAGGCCTTCATCCTCAGGATGAGGGCAAGGTCATCCTCGGGAGCGATGGTAGGAGACGCGGCGCCGATACCATTTCGGCACGGAGCGAATACCGCCGATCATCGGGATTGATCACCTGGAGGGCTAAGACGCGGCTGCTAGTTCGCACTCGAAACTCTCCTCGACTTCTGATACTTCCTCTGTCGTTGCCCGCACGTCGGGCTTCGCTGCAAGAAATCCGAAGAAGAGCGCAAAGGCTACGAGGATGAGAAACACAACCGTCATTGGGACTCCTGACTCTCCCTAGACAATGTCGCAAGGACCCTCAACGGCGCTACTCCTCAACGTTAAGGAGCGGATAAGTCCCCGGGCGGCTGAGTTGTCGGTGTCGCCGCCTACGAGTAGAGCCACTGTCTCCAACGCGAGCTATTGACCGCTTTTTTGCCGTCCGTTAACCCGGCCATGGGCCGCCCATAGGTCACCAACCCGTACGTTTTGGCCTTGGATCCAAGACCAGAAGCGAAGCCGTCTCTGGGGCGGCCGATCTCGAATCTGCTCGGAGAGCAACTGGGGCGTGCCGCGACACGCGCTATTGCGCTGTTTCGCAGTGACGGGGAACTC
>JBLYYS010000280.1:0-8709 GCA_048550235.1 Acidimicrobiia bacterium
AGTTTCATCACGCAGATGGATCGCTATGTCGAACTGGTCAGGAAACTGAGAGGGAAGTAGGCCAGGAGGCTCCGACTTTTCAGCTATCTCAGAAGTCGGTGCTCCGTCCGCGCCGTGGGGAGGGCTCCGACTTCTGGGTGTCTCGCAAGTCGGGGCTGTGTTGCGTGCACTGAGGAGGCTCCGACTTCCAGGTATCTCCGAAGCCGGTGCTCCGTCGTCGCGTGGAGAGGGCTCCGACTTCAGGTATCTCGAAAGTCGGAGCTATTTCCTTATGGAGAGGAAGGCTCCGGCTACTAGGCAACTCGGAGAGTCGGTGCTTGTCTCTGTGGCCAGGAGGCTCCGGCTTCCATGTGTCTCCGAAGCCGGTGCTCCATCCGCCCGTGGGAGGTCTCCGGCTTTCAGTCATCTGAGGGGGTCGGTGCCCAGTTCCGGTTCTAGGATGGTTCTCATGACCTTCACCATCTCGTCCTCATTGTCCGATCTGTTGCGTACGGCCCGCGAGTTCATCGATCAGGAGGTCATCCCCCTCGAGGAAGCGTTCTTGACTGGGTCACAGGACGATCTCATGTCGGGGCTGTCGAAAGCTCGTGCGAAGGCCAGGGCCATGGGGATGTGGGCTCCTGCATTGCCCGAAGAAGTCGGGGGATCGGGCATGTCGCTCGTCGAGTTTGCCCACTTGAGTGAGGAACTTGGGCGAACGCCCCTGGGGCACCTTTCCTGCAACGCCCAGGCCCCCGACGTCGGGAATATGGAACTCCTGCTGGGATACGGCAATGAGGAACAGAAGGATCGGTGGCTATTGCCCTTGGTGGACGGCCAGATACGCAGCGCCTTCTCAATGACCGAACCCGGTCACGCAGGTTCGAACCCGACCTGGATGTCGACCTCGGCTGTGAGGGACGGCGACGAATACGTGATCAACGGTGATAAGTGGTTCTCGAGCAGCGCCGACGGGGCCGACTTCACCGTCGTGATGGCCGTTACCAACCCGGATGCGCCCCGCTATCAGCGGGCCAGCATGATCATCGTTCCCACCGACAATCCGGGCTTCACTCTCGTCCGCAACACCCCGGTGATGGGAGAGGCGGGACATGGATGGTCGAGCCACGCCGAGGTGGCTTTCAACGACTGCCGGGTGCCCGTGGCCAATCGCATTGCAGGCGAAGGAGAGGGGTTCGTGCTGGCTCAGGCTCGTCTGGGGCCCGGACGGATTCATCACACGATGCGCTGGATAGGAATCTGTGAACGCGCCATTGAACTGATGGCAAGGCATTCAATCGATCGTGAGATTGCACCGGGCCGACCACTGGCTACCCGCCAGGTGGTTCAGCATTGGATCGCCGACAGTCGGGCAGAAACCAACGCGGCTCGATTGATGGTTCTGGATGCCGCGCACAAACTCGAGACCGTTGGCAACAAAGCGGCGCGAACTGAGATCTCGGCCATCAAGTTCTTCGTGGCCAATACCCTGCAGCGGGTCGTCGATAGGGCCATCCAGGTGCACGGCGGACTCGGGGTGACCGATTACACGCCGCTGGCCTTCTGGTACCGGCATGAACGGGCCGGCCGCATATACGACGGGGCCGACGAGGTCCACCGCAACGTTGTTGCCAGAACAGAACTCGCCAAGTACGGGGATGTTGATCTGAGGGGATAGTCCGGGTAATCAGGCATCGGGTCTCCGCGATTCCCTAGCATCAGGTGCAGTTGGTATCGATCGAGAGGGAGAACATCGTGCACTTCGGCAGGCTCATGGCGCTCACAGGCGTCATTATTGGAATAATCGGACTCTTCTTGAAGGCGTTGAGCACGGACGGAGAGGGACTGCTACCCGCTCTTTCCGCTGATAACCCCGCCTTCCCCGAAAGTATCCCGACGATTTGGGGTGGCCTGGATACGTGGGCGCAGATCGTCCTGGTGATTCTCATCATCGTGGTAGTAGTCCTGGCCTTCTACGGCGCCCGCGCCGCAGCGATGGACCGCAATTCGTCGATGGTTACTGCTGTTATCGGTGCAGCCTTGCTTGTCTATGCAGTCATCAAGATGCTCGACGCCAATGACGAGGCTGAAACGTTGGCGGCGGGATTCGGCCAGGCGGCGGGAGCAGGAGCAATCCCGGAGGCGTACGCGGTAGGGACCGGGATCGGATTTCTCATCCTGATCGTTGGAACCGTGCTCGTCATCGCCGGTGGTTTGAGTGGCCTGCGAGATAGCGACTGAGAGCTCGCAAGCAGAGGATCCCGGCAGTCCGGCGTGAACCTTGAATCTTGAACCAGCGCGGTCAGAAACGGCGAGTTCGTCGTTGTTCGATCGCATCGACATGGTTCTGGTTAGGTTCTCCACCTGGTCTGCCGGGATCTTCTTCGTCAGTACCCTCGTCGTTGGATTCGTCTCAAATCAATCTGAGCTGATCCAGCGGGCAATCATTCCCGGCGTTGTATTGGCCATCGGGGTTCCGATGTTGTTGCTCGATAGGCCTCGAGCCCTTCCGCAGCTCATCGCTACTGCTATCGCCATTGCTTTGTTCGTCGGGTTCCTGGAGCCTTTCCCCAACGCAGAACTTGGGTTACTGGCAATGGGGTTGGCCGGTGTGACTCTCATCCGGCGCCGTTACGCGCCCTATATCGTTACGGTCGGAGTCGGGTTGGCGGCCGTGAGCCTTTGGTGGCAGGGGGATTGGGGTCTTGCCGTCAACTCTGCACTGGTGTTCGTGTTCGCGGGATCGTTGTTCGCGTGGATGAAATCGGAACTCGAACGGGGCCAGCGCGACTTCAGAAGCCTTTTCGAGCGGTATCGCGACTTGTTCTCAAACGCACCGATTCCGATGTGGGAATTCGATCTAACCGAGACGAAGCGAGGCCTGGCCGGATTAGCGGTAGGCAAGCGCGCCGACCTGCCAGATCTGACCCGAACCGCAAGGGTTGTGGCTGCGAACAAGGAAGCCATCGCCCTCTTTGGACCGGAGACGGCAACGGATCCACTCCAGACTCCGCTCAGCGAGGAGGTGTTGCGTGAGGTCATGGGGTCCACCAGCGGCGGGGACGGCCTTGCAGAATTGCAGGTTGATGTTGATGCGGGGACGGGCGATGATCGGCATCTGTCCGTAACGATCGCGCCGCTCGGTCGAGTCGATGAGTTCGGACCCGACGGTGTGCTTCTCAGCGCCCGTGATATCACTGATGTGGTGGAGGCTGCTCGCGCTTTGGAGAAACTGGTTGAATCAAAAGACCAGTTCATTGCCACGGTGAGCCACGAGCTGCGCACACCGATCACGGCAGTGGTCGGCCTCGCCCAAGAGCTGCGTGACCGGTTCGACGAATTCGACCGGGAGGAGATCGACGAGTTTGTCGGATTGGTTTCCGATCAGGGAGCCGACGTGGCTCACATCGTCGAGGATCTTCTGGTCGCGGCACGGGCTGAGGTTGGAACCCTGACACTGCAAATCGAGGAAGTCGACCTTCTGGCAATGATGCACACCATGCCCACTGACGTTTCGTTGTCAAGTCGGGTTGATTCGGCAGTTGTCGGTGCCGATGCGGGGAGGGTGCGCCAGATCATCCGGAATCTGCTCGCCAACGCGGTGCGCTACGGAGGCCCGAACAGCACGGTGGTGATCTCAACGGACAGCGACTGGGCGTACCTGGAAGTACGTGATGATGGGAGTCCGATCGAGCCGGAGTCCAGGGAGCGGATATTCGATGCATATCAGAGCGCCGGCAACGTTCCCGGTCGTACCGGTTCTGTGGGCCTAGGACTCACAGTCTCACGCCAGCTGGCCCGCCTGATGGGCGGCGACCTGACATACGATCACGACGGATCGGAATCGGTGTTCACCCTTCGATTGCCACTAGCGATCTAGACGCCGTGTGGTCGCGTCAGACAATGGCGACCCCGCCGGAGCGCAGATCGGCGATCATCCTGTCACCGTCTCCCGGCTGGAGGTCGACGGCTGCAGTAAGAGAAACCGATGTGGTGGTGTTGAACCCGGCGGCGACCGAGTCCAGGGCTGTCGCGCCGACGCAGTAGTCGATCGCTAGTCCCACGACGATGGTCGACTCGATGGCCTGTCGTTGCAGGAGCCCGGTGAGTGCCGTAGGAACGCTGTCACCCGTGATTGGGTCACGCATGGTGAAACCGGAGTAGCCATCCTCGCCATCAACCCCTTTGCGCACGACGGGTCCGACAATCAACAGACGAGGATGTAGGTCCGCCCCGTTGGTGCCTCCAACGCAATGGACCGGCCAAATGCCGCCATCTTTCTCGAAGTGAGGAGTTGTCGGCGGGTGCCAGTCCTGGGTATAGACCACGAACGCGCCGGCTGCTGTTGCCCGGACGATCTCCCGGTTGATCGGCCCAACGAGGGCATCACCTCCGGAGACGTAGAGGCTTCCATTGATGTCGGCGAAGTCATTCTGCATGTCGACGACGATCAACGCCGTCTTCTCGTCATAGCTGATCATCTGCAGAGCATACGGGTACAGTTCGCAGGGTGTTGAGTACCGGCATTCTGTTCACAGACCACTATCAGCTGACGATGGCGCAGCTGTACTTCCGCTGCGGGCTCGGAGATCGGCTCGCCCGCTTCGAGCATTCATTCCGGGCCTATCCCGACTACGGCAACCACCAGGCGGGCTACGTCATCGCCGCAGGATTGGCTCCGTTTGTCGAATGGCTTGACCGAGCCACCTTCGATGATCAGGCAATCGAAGCTCTGCGCTCGCTTCGTGACGGCACCGGAGGGGGCCTGTTCGCCGAGGACTTCCTCGAATGGATAGGCCGGATCGGCGGTTTCGACGGGATTTCTCTGTGGTCGGTACCCGAAGGGCGAGTCGTACATCGCAACACACCCATTGCCGTTGTCGAAGGCCCGCTCGTTCTTGCTCAGCTTCTCGAATCCTCGCTGTTGAACCACCTTAACTATGCGGCTCTCATTGCCACCAAAGCATCTCGAGTGGTGGAAGCAGCGCATGGAGGATCTGTTCTGGAGTTCGGGCTGCGGCGTGCCCACGGCTTCGGTGGCGTTGGAGCCTCTCGATCGGCCCTCATCGGTGGCGCAGATTCATCATCCAATGTTGGCATTTCTCACGAGCTGGGCATTCCCTCCAAAGGCACCCACGGACACTCGATGGTGCAGGTGTTCATGGCCATCGCCGGTGGTGAAATCGAAGCGTTTCGTGCCTACGCGGACGTCTACCCGGACGATTGTCTGTTGCTCGTCGATACGATCAACACCCTGGAGTCCGGGGTACCCAATGCCATCAAGGTATTCGAGGAGTTGAAGAAGCGAGGACATCGACCGGTCGGAATCAGGCTCGACTCCGGGGATCTCGCCCACCTCGCGGTGCGATCGGCGGCGATCTTGAACGCAGCCGGATTCGCCGACACCTCGATTGTGCTGTCGAGTCAACTTGATGAACTGACGATTTGGCAGATCCGAAATCAGATCGTCGAAGAGGCGCCCCGCTACGGACTCGACGTTGACGCCATGCTTGCTCGACTCGTGTACGGCGTCGGGTCGAGGATGGCAACCTCGGACGGCGATCCCAGTTTTGACGGCGTCTACAAGGCGGTTGCCGTCAAAGACGATGTAGGCGAATGGCGGCCGGCGATCAAGATCTCAGACTCGCCGGACAAGCTGGCGTTGCCGGGGGTCAAATCACTTTGGCGGCTCTATGACGAGCGGGGGATCGCAACAGCGGACGTCATCGCGCGTGGAGAAGAGAAGCTCGAGGATCGGCCGCTGGAGATTCTGCACCCGACCCGGCCCGGAGTAGGACGCATACTCACCGAGGAAAAGGTGTCGGCGGTTGAACCACTGCTGGAGCGCGTCGTCGAACAGGGACGGGTTGTGGCGGCTTTGGGCGATATTCACGTCGCCCGTCGCCACAGGGCCGCCGACCTGGAGCGTCTCGACACCGGAGTTCGCCGGTTGGTCAACCCTCACACGTACCACGTGTCGGTGACCAGACCACTCCTCGAACTGAAGCAGGAACTAATCGAGACTCACAGGGCTTGACGTCGTTCAGAGGTCTGCTGCCAGTGCCGCCACCAGCGAGCCTGCACCGGATGCGACGGGTTCGCCGTGTCCGAAGAGGACGGTCTCAAATGAGAACCCGGCGAGTTTCTTGACCGACTGGTTGGCCAACTCCATGTCCGGCGTGAACGAGGGATTCGGTCCGATTACACCGCCGTCGGCGCCGTTCAGCGCATCTCCCGCCACCAGGATCCCCTCGGTGGGGTCGAGAATACAGATGTGCCCGGGTGTGTGACCTGGTGTGTGGATGACCTGCAGTCCGAACACCTCGTCACCATCGCCGACCGGGATGATCGGGCGCGGAGCCGGAATATGCGGAAGATCGGCTTCGCCCGCGTAGGCAGTTGCCTCGGCGGCGGCCATCAACACGGCTTCCGCGCTACCGATATGGTCCGGGTGCCGGTGGGTGAGCACCACCTGTTCAACGTCATTCCAGTTGAGGCCTGCTCCTCGCAGACCGGTTTCGATGTCAGACGCGCTGCCGGATCCACCAGTGTCGACAATGGCCGCGCTCCCCGAACGGACAAGGATGTAGGCAGAAACGGATCCCAGCTTCACTCGCCGGTAGGTCAAAGGTGCTCCGGAGACCGTGGAAACGGTTGGAGATGATGTCGTGGTCGTCGAGAGATCGTCCGCTGTCATCGCGCCGGTGGCGGGTGTAGTCGATGGCTTGGCACCAGGTTCCGATGCGGAGCAAGCCGATAGGCCGAAGACGGCGATGGCGAAAGAAGTGGTCCCGAATTGCCGGAGGAATACCCGCCGGCTCAATCGTTGGACGCCAGACATCGATCAACTCCAGTTAGGCGAGCGCCGAGCCTAACCCCGGTGTTCGGTTAGCGGTCTAGGTTGGCAGCCAGGTTCGAAGCGCCGACTCGAACTGGTCGGGTTGCTCGGTGCCGATAACTATATCCCGACCGTCGAGCGTGCTGAGCCATACGGCCTTGTTGCCGCGGGCCAGATAGCCCTTGGCCCCCTTGCGGTAGCGGACCCCCCATCCTCCAAAATCGCGGATCGGACGAATCGTGCGAACCTCCATCGAGGCGATGTTGTCGTATGGGATACGTTTGGCTCGCATCGGAGCGAAACGGATATGCACGGCGTCGGTGTGGACTTCGGTAACGAGCCGCAGCGTTGCGAACAGCATGATCAAAGCGATTCCGATCCCTATGGAAACCGCGCCGACTGAAACCAGTGCTCCGTTGGACATCGGTTTGCTGCCCCACGGCTCACCTCGTACCAGTTGGACGTAGAGGCCAATGGCGAACACGGCAATGGATGACCCGGCGGACAGAATGATCAGAGCCATTACCCAACCGGGGAGCCGTTGGGTCTCCCGGAAGTAGGCGTGGGTATCGGCCGTCACTGTCAATCCTTCCGATTCGGAAGCTCAGTGCCAAGAACTGTAGAGGGCCGGGACACGATCACGGAGATGTCGTTCGAGCGATTACCGAAGGGATGTTGGGGACTGCTTCGTAGAAATCCAGGAACCCTGAGATGAACGATCCACCTTCTGGATCGAGGTTGTCGGCCCACCGGTATGAGATGGATTGGTACAGCAATTCGGCTTCGACCGTGAACGGGCCCAGATCTGGATCAACCTCGATCTGATAGGTGATCTCATCGCCGGCACCATCGAAGTCAGGGTCATCCAATGCAGTACCGAACACTCCGACATCAGCCGGAACGGCCAGCTTGTCAAAACCCTGGGGGAGAATCCGGTTGTCTTTGACGTATGACGCTCCCCTGAGCAGGGTCGTTGTAACTTCTCCATCTGTATTGAGCAAGATGGTCTCGTAGATCTGAACCTGATCGACGCTGGTGATGGTTTCGTAGTGCGGCTCATAGGCGGAGGCGTCCTCGTCGTTGTCATTGCCGATGATTGCGCCATCGGTCCGCCAGGCGCCGGATTCGAAGACAAACTCACCGTTGCGATCAAGGACCGACAGGTGAATCCAGGCTCTTCGCGATGGATATCCGGTCGGGAACTTGTGGCCGGTTACGTTCTGGAGATACAGGGTCACGCCCAGTTCCCCGTCCTCAACCTCGACCCGGCTCAGGTCTATCTTGGCCGTCTCGTTGGCTAGCTGGTCTGTGACTGCGGAGCGGGTTGCCAGTATCTGATCGCTCGAGGAAGTGAGGCCCATTTCCTCGCCGAATACGCTGAGAATCGACAGTAGGTACTCGTTGCCTCCTACGAAGAGGTGACGATTGACATCTGAGCGCGGCTCTCCTGCGATTGTTGAGATCTCGACCTCACCATCCAAAACCGGCATGTGGCAGTCCTGGCAGGAACGATTGACGTTGCTCGCTTCGAGTTCCAGAAGCGCGGTCTGTTCGGGGAAGAGCCCGACAACGGATCCGGCCGAGTCCACGAAAGGCGTGTAGAGCGTGTGGCACGTTCCGCAGACTTGTGACTCCTGGATATGACTGCTCTCTTTCGGAATGAATCCGGAGACGCCCTGCATGATGTTGACGGCTTGGGGAGATGCGGGGAACGGGCCGTAGGTCACGCGTTCGCCTTGTGGGGTATCGGCATCGACCAGGAATCCGCCGCTGAAACTCTCAACCGTCCCGAGGTTGGCCGGATCGACTTGATGGCAAACCGTGCATGACACGCCATCGGAAGCGAGCACGTGCATCTCGTTGTCGGCACTCAGGTACCCGTCACCAAACAT
>JBLYYS010000281.1:0-16435 GCA_048550235.1 Acidimicrobiia bacterium
GGCTTTTGACCGACCAAGGCGCTTCGACGGTGTTCATCGGAGGGTCATTCACCTTGATGGCAGCACCGTTGGTGTTCCTTTCAGTCAGGTTCGGTCGACTCGTGGATCGCAAGGGGTCCGTCCTGATTGCCTCGTTCGGAATCCTGGCTATCGCTCCCGCTGTAGTGTCCTACGGGTGGCTGAACGCGCCGCTCGCCCTCGGTGCAGCCGGCATCATTCACGCAGTTGGCAGTTCCGCGATCAGTCCGGCCGCGGCTGCCCTGGTCGCCGAGGGCAGCCCTCCGGACATGATTGCGCGTGGACAGGGCCTACTCGAGGCGGTCGGGTTCCTAGCGGCGGCGGCGTTCGCCCTACCCACTGGTTGGGCTTACGAGACGATCGGCCGCGCAACCTGGTTCACAGGCATATCGGCTGCAAGCCTGGCCCTCTTCGCCACCGGCTGGTGGCTCGCCCGGCGCCAACACGCCCCAAACACCCCGTTCTGGCGTTAGGAAGCGCGCAATTGTGGCGGGTTTCTCACGCCAGAAGCTCGGGGTTTTCGGCGGCCATCAGGGAGATCACGTCGTAGGCCAGGTTGGCGGCGGCCAGGGCGGTGATCTCGGCGTGGTCGTAGGCGGGGGCGACTTCCACAACGTCAAGTCCGACTACCGGGATGCCGTCCATGCCGCGGATGATGCTGGCCAGTTCTCTGGTGGAGAAACCACCGATCTCAGGAGTGCCGGTGCCTGGGGCGAATGCCGGGTCGAGCACGTCGATATCGATCGATATGTAGACCGGGTAGCCGTTGACGCGGTCCCGGATCTTCTCGATGAGTCCTTTGACGCCGATCTCTTCGGTCTCCCAGGTGCCGGTGATCGAGAAGCCCATGTTGGCGTCGTCGATGAGATCGTTTCGGTCGCTGACAGGTCCGCGGATGCCGATGTGCATCGAATGGCCCGGAACGAAGAGGTTCTCCTCCGACGCCCGACGAAACGGAGTTCCGTGAGTCAAGCTCGATCCGAAGTAGGAATCCCAGGTGTCGAGGTGGGCGTCGAAATGGACGACGGCCACTGGTCCATGTACTCGCTCCATGGCCCGCAAAAGAGGCAAGGCGATCGTGTGGTCTCCCCCAAGGGTGATGAGCTTGCCGCCCGACTCGATCAGATCCGTAGCGGCTCTATCAATGGTGTTCATGGCACCTTCGAGATCGAAGGGATTGCAGGAGACATCGCCCACATCCACTACCTGTTGGTCGTGGAATGGCTCGGAATCCATATGTGGGTGATATCGCCTCAGTAGCCGCGACCCCGCGCGGATCGCTTGCGGTCCGAAGCGGGCTCCGGGGCGGTAGGTAGTGCCGGTATCAAAGGGAACGCCCATTACAGCGACATCAAAGCGACTGACCTGGTCGAGGCGGGGGAGTCTGGCGAACGTGGGAGGTCCGGCGTATCTGGGAACCTCCTGCCCATCAACGGGTCCGACGATTCCATTGGATTCAGAGAAGTGGTACATGGGTCCCCTTGGATGTAGCCTATCGATCGATAGGTAGCCTAGCGACCCGGTGCCGGTCTCGCCAGGCAGGTGGCGTGAAGCTCATAAGCGCGACCCATGACTAGTGCATATGCGATTGCGCGCATAGGCCTTTCGGGCCACCCCATGGGCATGTCGACTCAGTGTCGGGACAGTGCGTTTGTGCAAGATTTCACATAACGAGCAACAAGGCTCGTCCTCTAGGGGAGGAGAAGCCGGTGAAACGCTGGCTCATCATTGCGATGGCTGCCATGCTGCTGCTGGCCGCGTGTACCGGTGCCGACGGTCCTGCAGGACCGGAAGGCCCGGCCGGAGCCCCTGGTCCCGAAGGCCCCGCAGGGCCTGCCGGGCCTGCGGGTGCTGACGGAGAAGGCGCGGCTGGAGTGTTCGCAGCCGAATACGTAGGAATGGAGACGTGCGCTGGATGCCACGCGGAGATTGCCGCAGTGGTCGCCCAATCGGGCCATCCCTACAAGCTGAACAAGGTGGTTGACGGTCAGCCACCCGAGTACCCCTTTACAGAAGTCGTGGACGTTCCAGAGGGTTACACCTGGGACGACATTTCCTATGTGATCGGTGGCTACAACTGGAAGGCTCGTTTCATCGGGCACGACGGCTTCATCATCACCGGCGACGCCGACGCGACGACGCAGTACAACTTCGTCAACGAAGACATTGGTCTTGGTGGCGACTGGGTTGCCTATCACCCCGGTGAAGAGAAGCCCTACAACTGTGGTCCCTGCCACACGACCGGCTACTCGCCCGAAGGCAACCAGGATGGTATGCCGGGCATGATCGGCACGTGGGCTGAGGACGGCATCACGTGTGAAGAGTGTCACGGCCCCGGAAGCCTCCACGTTCAGGCACCAATGGGTGTTGAGATGAAGATCGACCGGACCTCGGAGTCGTGCGGTGCCTGTCACCGTCGTGGCGCAGTCGAGGTCATCGATGCAAGCGGTGGCTTGATCAAGCACCACGAGCAGTACGAGGAGCTCTTCCAGTCCAAACACCGGGCACTCGATTGTGTTGCCTGCCACGATCCGCATGGCGGCGTGATTCAGTATCGCCAGGCGGATGAACCCACCGTGCGTGTGGAGTGTGAGTCGTGCCACTTCGAGAAGGCCGAAGAACAGAAGTCTTCCGTTATGGCCTCGGTTCTCGGCTGCGAGGACTGCCACATGCCGCGCATCGTCAAGAGCGCTGTGGGCGACGCAGCCGCCTTCACGGGCGATATCAGGTCACATCTCTGGGCGATCAACCCGAACGCGATTTCACAGTTCAGCGAAGACGGCAGCACTGCGATCTCGCAAGTGTCTCTCGACTTTGCCTGTAAGTGGTGTCATCGCGATGGCGGTAGTGCCTCAGTGAAGACCGATCAGGAACTGATCGACGAAGCAACCGATTACCACACCCCGTAACGGACCGTGACCAACAACGACAAGAGTGGAGGCCGGGAATCCGGCCTCCACTCTTTGTGTGCCATGACTGCTCTTGCGTGAGTTTGGGGCGCTATGCGCCCATCATCGACGCTAGAACAATGAATCTGTGAAGCGCTCGTAGCGGACGAGTTCTTCGAGGGGCTTGCGGCCACCCATCGGGTTGGCGGCTCTGCCGGCCTGCTCGTCTATCGGATCCGGGTAGCCGAGGGCGATCACGTACCTGCATTGATATCCCTCGGGAACTCCGAGGACTTCGTGCGAGCAATCCTGGCGATGAAGTGTGATCGGGCATGATCCGACTCCGATCGAGGCCGCAGCCAGCATGATGTTGTGGGCGACGCGACCCATGTCCCACTCGTAGCCATCCGGGTGCATCACCGGAGCGATGACCAGAGGAGCGTTGCGGATCGGAACGGTGAAGTCGCCGCACTGAGCCAGTCGATCAAGTTGCTCGCGGTCCCGGATCACGACAAACGACCAGGACTGGCGGTTCTTCGAACTTCCGGTCCAGCGGGCCGCTTCGAGAATCTGGTGAAGGTGGGCATCGGAGACCTGATCGGCGAGGAATCGGCGCACGGTTCGGAGGCCGAGTAGTGAGTCGTAGGTCTCTGTCGATGGGCTGAGCATACGAATTCGCCTTTCTTGCGACACTTTCGAGGCTACTCGCTTCTCCACGTGTGGCAGATATATATATCCTGCGCTGCTGTAATCTGAGTCACGGGGCATCAGATCTGAAAAGATCCGGGAATACCCCACGAGCGAAGTTGTTTGAACGTTCAAGCGATCGAGGATTCATCTGCATGCAGAACACCACCAATACCCTATTGCCAGTACTGCCCCTCCGAAACGGGGTCGTTTTCCCTCAGATGGTTGTGACGCTGAGGATTGAGACAAGTGAGGGCCGTACCGCTCTGGAAGCGTCCGAATCGGCTGAAGGGAGGATGCTGCTCGTACCGCGCGTCGAGGGTCGCTATGCCTCCGTCGGGACGATCGCCGAGATCCACAGTGACGACGGCGAGGGCAATATCGTCGTTGAGGGAGTCGCCCGGGCCCGCGTCGGCAGCGGCTCTACCGATGAGACCGGAGCCCTTTGGGTCGAAGCAGAGGAATACCCGGAAACGGAGATCATCGATGAGGAGTTGGACGCACTCGTCGAGGAATACCGGGCCGTGCTGGCCGCGGTCATGGACCATCGCGGCGTTGGCCGGATGGCCGAGCGGGTGCTCGACGTTGACAATCCGAGCCGGTTGGCCGACATCGCCGTCTATTCGCCCGATCTCACCCTTGAGCAGAAGGTTGACATCCTCGAAACACTCGATGTCCGCCAGCGTCTGGGCAAACTGCTCGACTGGATGCGCGAGACCCTGGCTGAGTTCGAGCTCCGCAAGAAGGTCCGTGAAGACGCCACCGAGCGTATCGACAAGAGTCAGCGCGAATACCTCCTTCGTCAGCAGCTCGAGGCCATCAAGAAGGAGCTCGGAGACGATGAGGATCTAGCTTCCCAGTATCGGGCCAAACTCGAGGAGATCGAACTGGCCGATGGGGTGCGCGAATCGATTGAACGCGAGGTCGATCGTCTCGAGCGAATGAGTGAGCAATCGCCCGAGCATTCGTGGATCCGGACCTGGCTCGACACCATGTTTGAGGTTCCCTGGGCGACCCGCTCCGACGATCGGCTCGATCTGAATGAGGCCTGGACCGTCCTCGACGCGGACCACACCGGACTGCACGATGTGAAGGAACGCATCGTCGAACATCTAGCCGTCCGCAAGCTCCGCAAAGAGCGTGGCCTCGAGGATGCTCCCGGCCGAGCCGATGGAGCGATCCTGTTGCTGGTCGGCCCGCCCGGGGTTGGCAAGACCTCGCTCGGCGAGTCGGTCGCCAAAGCCCTCGGCCGCAAGTTCATCCGGGTTGCGCTCGGCGGTGTTCGCGATGAGGCGGAGATTCGGGGCCATCGGCGTACGTATGTCGGAGCGCGGCCCGGGCGAGTAGCACGTGCCCTGATCGAGGCCGGGACCATGAATCCGGTGTTCCTGCTCGATGAGATGGACAAAGTGGGCGCCGACTGGCGGGGTGATCCCTCATCAGCGCTGCTGGAAGTGTTGGATCCGGCCCAGAATCACACGTTCCGCGACAACTACCTGGAAGTTGATCTAGACCTGTCGGACGTTCTTTTCGTGGCCACGGCCAATGTGCTCGAGACGATTCCGGCGCCACTGCTTGACCGCACTGAGATCATCCACCTCGATGGCTACACGGCTGCCGAGAAGGTAGCCATCGCCCGCGATCACCTGCTTCCCAGGCAGATCCGATCGGCTGGTTTGGAGCCCGAGGAAATCTCCGTGGATGAGGACGCGGTCGCGGTCGTAGTCGATCGTTACACGCGGGAAGCCGGAGTGCGCGGCCTCGAACGCCAGCTGGGGAAGATGGCCCGCAAGGTCGCAACGGAGATCGCCCAGCGGGATGGCAACGACGTCGTAGACCCGGTTGAAATCGATGCGACGAAGATCATCGACTACCTAGGCAAACCCAAGGTCTGGCACGATGAGGCGGCCGACCGTACCGACGTCCCCGGTGTCGCCACCGGCCTTGCGGTCACCGGTGTAGGCGGCGATGTCCTGTTCATCGAGGCAACTGCGATGGAAGGCGAACCCAATCTGACCCTCACCGGTCAGCTAGGCGACGTGATGAAAGAATCGGCACGTATCGCCCTCAGCTATGTGGAAGCACACGCGTCAGAACTGAAGTTGGACCCTGAGTCCTTCCGGAGACGGTTTCACGTACATGTGCCCGCTGGAGCCGTACCAAAGGATGGTCCATCGGCGGGTATCACCATGACCACTGCTCTCGTCTCACTGCTGACCGACCGCAAAGTGCGGCCGACTATCGGGATGACGGGCGAGGTGACGCTGCAGGGAAAGGTGTTGCCGATCGGTGGGGTCAAACAGAAGATACTGGCCGCTCATCGGGCCGGTTTGACTGAGGTCATCGTCCCCCTCCGCAACGAGATGGACTTGGACGATGTTCCTGAGGCGATTCGTGATGAGATGACTTTCCACGCGGTCGACGACATTGGTCAGGTCCTCGACCTGGCACTGGAACCTGCGTGACCTGCACTCGTTCTGGCGTTAGGAAGCGCGCAGAATTGGCGGGAAACTAACGCCAGAACAGGGTTTGCGCGGCTGAGTATGACGGCAGGCGGCCCGTGGCCGCCTGCTTACTCATACTCGTAGAACCCTCTTCCGCTCTTGCGGCCGAGAAGGCCTGCTTCGACCATTCGGACCAGGAGCGGTGGGGGAGCGTACTGAGGCTGTTTGAATTCGTCGTAGAGGACATCGGCGACGGCCTTACAGGTATCCAACCCCACGAAGTCGGCCAGGGTCAGCGGTCCCATCGGATGGTTGGCGCCCAGTCGCATCCCCGTATCGATGTCATCGGCCGTGGCCACACCGTTCTCGTACAACCTGATGGCCTCGAGCAGGTAGGGCACCAGGAGCATGTTGACTATGAACCCGGCCCGATCCTTGGCGTGAATGACGGTCTTGTCCAACTGCTCGGCGGCGAATCGTTCGGCGCGTGCCTCTGCCTCCGGTGAGGACAAGACAGTGCTGATCAACTCAACCAGGCCCATGACCGGAACCGGGTTGAAGAAGTGGAGGCCGACGACGGCATCCGGACGGTTGGTTGCTCGGGCCAGCCGTGTGATGGGGATCGACGACGTGTTGGACGCGAGGATGGCTTCATCGTCCTCGATGACTTCGTCGAGCGTTTTGAAGATCTCGAGCTTGAGAGGCTCGTTTTCGGTAATCGCCTCAACGACCAGTTGACGGTCGGCCAGGTCGGCGAGGTTGGTGGTGTATGTGATCCTCTCGAGAATCTCTTCGCGGTCCTCCGCCGCCAGCTTGCCTTTGTCGACGGCGCGTCCGGTTGACTTCTCGATCTTGGACCGGGCAGCCGAAACGGTGGCTTCGTCGATCTCCCTGATCGTGACGTCGAGACCTGCCTTGGCTGATATCTCAGCGATTCCGGACCCCATGAGTCCTCCGCCGACGATACCGATCCGATGGATAGTCATGTGATTCCTCCTGGATTCGCTGGCCCAATACTTGCACGTTCGGTGCGCGGCACCTACGGGGCGAACGGCAAATTGCTAATGGCTAACGGCTCTGGACCCGTAGCGGCGCAGCAACTCGAACAGGCTGTCGGATCCGCGCTCGATCGCCACGATGGGAATGCGTTCATCAGCAGCGTGAACGGTTGCCTGGAATTCATAGTCGGAGGGAAGTCGCATCGGCAGGAACCCGTAGTGCTGGATTCCCAATTGTCCGAACCATCGTCCATCTGTGACGGCCGGCAGTAGGAACGGAATTGGTATCGCGGCGGGGTCCATTTCCATGAGCAGCTCAGCAAGCAGGGGGAAGAGACTCATGTCCGGCTCATCAGGAGGCAGCAGCCCCTCGGACTGATGCGTGATCTCGACGTCCTTGCCGACGATGTCGCGCAACTCGCCGGCCATCTGATCAGGGTGAATGCCGGGGAGCATCCTGCCGTCGAGAGTGAGTGAGATCTCAGCCGGTATCACGTTGTACTTGTCGCCGCCGTGGACCATGGTGGCGTTGACCGTGTTTCGGAGGACGGGTTCCATCACCGAGAGTTTTGAGCCCAGCAGTCTCAAGGTTGGGCCGGCGGTGCGAGTGTTGAGAAGCGCTTGCAGGGCACGGCGGGTAGTGCCGTCGGTGTGCTCGATCATTGCCTCGAGCATCATCCGGGTGGCGGGCACGATCTCGACCGGCATACGTTTGCGATCCAGGCGGTCTAGAGCTTTGGCCAGCTTGGCCATGGCTCCTCCAGACATCGGCAGCGATCCGTGACCACCTGGTCCGCGAAAGGTGAGCTCGAACCGGACTCCCACCCGCTCAGCTACCTGCACCGGATAGAACGACCGACCTGCCAGATGGAGAGGGAATCCGCCGAACTCACCGATGCAGTGCTTGACGCCATCGAACAGCTCAGGATGCTGCTCGACCAGGAACTGAGCGCCGTACTCGCCCCCCGCCTCCTCGTCCGACACGATGCACAGGATGATGTCACCGGCCGGCGCCTCCTCTGCTGCAGCCATTCGGAGAAAGGCGTGGATCATCATGGCGACACCTCCCTTCATGTCCAGGGTTCCGCGGCCCCACATGAATCCATCGATGATGTCGCCGCCCATCGGGTCGCGGGCCCACTGCTGGCCGGTTGTAGGGACGACGTCAACGTGACCCTGCATCAAGAATGGGGGTGCCTCGCCCCGACCAGGAATCCGGGCCACGAGATTCGGCCGCGCCGGATCCTTGGCGAGAATCAACGACTTGATTCCGGATGCCGCCAGAAGCTCGTCGATGTATCCAATGGCTTTGCCCTCATTGCCTGGTGGATTGGTCGTGTCGAAGCGAACCAACGTTTGCAGCACTTCTACAGGCGAGATCTGCGACATCACAACTCCTCGGAGGAAACCGCGGCGAAGGCTAGTGCTGTGGCTTTGGGGCGATCTCGCCAGGGCCGTTCGCCTCTGGTGAAATCTGGCTGACATCCGTACGATCGGAATTCAGGTCCGAAGCGGCGTGACCTCAGAAGTCCCATGTCGTGAGACCGTCCGGTCGTCGGACCATTGAGGGGGCAAAGGAACATGCGTAGGTTCCTCGTTCTGCTTCTTGTGACAGTCATGGTCGTCTTCGCCGCACCGGCAATGGCCGACGCGCCCGAGTTTCCCGTTTTCACGCCGATGGATTTCGGTCCTGAGGGTATCGCTATCGACAATCACGGGAACGTCTACATCAGTGTCGGCGTACCCGGCGAGCCACCCCGCACTGAATTGTGGAAGTACGACCCAACGGGGGATGGTGAGGTATTGGCGGTTTTGCCCGGTCCGCCGCCTGCGGGTCTGGCGGTCGACGCCAACGGAAAGCATGTTTACGTCGCTCAGCAGTTTGCGGGTGTCTTCAAAGTCGACATGGCGGGCAACGTCGAACTGGTACCGGGAACCAACGCGATAGTGGTTCCCAACTCGCTGGCGTTCGACAAGCACGGAAACCTCTACATCACGGAAACGCTCTCGTTTGATGGGATCGATGGGTTCTCTTTCTATGAGAACTGTGTCGGATCTGGATTCACCGGCTGGTTCGGCCGTGGGGGTATCTGGTATGTCCCCAAGGGAGGCGAAGCCGAACTCCTGGTTCGCGATGACCTACTGACCGGAATCTGTGCTCCGAACCCGATTCCGTATCCCGTCGGAGCGAACGGGCTTGCATACCGGCATGGCAGCCTGATTGTGGCAAACACTGAGAAGGCCCTTCTGCTCGAGGTCCCGGTGTTGGCGGATGGCGTTCTGGGTGAGATATCGATTCTCACAGACGTACCGGGCTCGAGTGACCTTGGGCCGTGGATGATCGACGGGATCGCATTGGACGTCCACGGGAACATCTACGTGGCGATTGTCACCGGTGGCGCGGTTGTAAGGGTCTCGCCGGACGGAACGGAGCAGGAGGTCGTGGGCACGGCACTCGACGGACTCGACTTCCCGGCCAGCCTGGCGTTTGGAACCGGAAAAGGTGAACGAAAGAGCTTGTTCGTGACGAATCTCGCCCTGAGTCCGCCAGAATTCGCCAAGCCCGGGTTCGCCAAGATCGACGTTGGGCAACCAGGGATGCCCCTGCCGTAGCTCCCGCGCACATCACAACTCCTCGCCGACGGCGGCGGCGTCTTTGGTTCGTACATGCGCGCGAAGCGGTTGGTGCCGTGGACGATGAGCGGGATCTTCAGCAGGAATAGCTCGGCTCAGCCGACGTGCCAGGGCACCGCGGCCCCGGTCTGCACCTTCCACAGTGATGCATATAGCCCGTCTGCGGCGATGAGATCCTCGTGCGTACCCCGTTCCGCGACCTGACCCGACTCGAGCACGTAGATGGAATCGGCATGGCGGATGGTGGACAAACGGTGGGCGATCACGATCGTCGTGCGATCCACGGAGATCCTCTCGAGCGAACGCTGGATGGCAGCCTCCGTTTCGTTGTCGACCGACGAGGTCGCCTCGTCGAGAATCAAAACAGGAGGATCGGCGAGAATCGCCCTGGCGATCGACAGTCGTTGTCGCTGCCCTCCCGAGAGCTTCTGACCACGCTCACCGACGATCGTCGCGTATCCCTGGGGCAACGACTCGATGAACTCGTGCGCTTCGGCTACCCGCGCCGCCGCGATCACATCTTCCATCTGAGCATCGGGACGGGCATAGGCGATGTTCTCATGCACCGTCCCGTGAAACAGGAACACATCCTGACTCACCAGTCCGATTGCCCGTCGGAGGTCACCGAGGTCGAGATCCGACAAATCGTGTCCATCGAGCGTCACCCGTCCGTTGGTCGGATCGTAGAAACGGAGCAGCAGTTTGATGATCGTGGTTTTCCCGGCACCGGTGGCGCCGACGATTGCAGTCGTGTGTCCTGCCGGCATATCGATGTCGACGGAGGCGAGCACCGGGTATCCATCAACATACGAGAAGTCGACTGCATCAAAGGTCAGGTGACCATCGATTGAAGACGTTTCCAGCGATGTGGGTCCGCCGGTTATCTCTGGGCGGACGGCCAGCAGATCGAGCACCCTATTGGTCGAGGCCATCGCCCGTTGGAAGAGATCGAATGTTTCGCCCAGTCTGGTCAACGGCCACAGTAGGCGCTGGGTGAGGAACACCATCACGCTGTACGCCCCGACCTCCAGCAGGCCGTCGAGGGCGCGGAATCCACCGACCAGCAGTGTGGCTGTGAAGCCGGCGAGAATCACGATTCTGATCAGCGGCGAAAAGGCTGAGCTGAGGCGAATCGCTCGTCGATTGGCGGTTTGATACAGCTCGCTCTCGTGGGAGATGCGAGCGACCTCACGGTCCTCAGTCGTGAAACTCTTGATCGTTGCCATGCCGGCGAGATTGTTCGAGAGCTGTCCGTTGAGTACACCCACCTGTTCACGGACGGCGGAATAGCGGGGTGCAATCCGACGCTGAAAGCGGAAGGAGCCCCACAGGATCAGCGGGATCGGAATGAATGCCAACCATGCAACCTGCCAGGCGATGCCGAAGAAGCCGATGCCGACCAGCACCACCGTTGTGGCCACCTGAAGGAGATTGTTGGCGCCGCCATCGAGGAATCGCTCCAACTGGTTGATGTCGTCATTCAGGACTGCCATCAGGCCCCCGGTGGAGCGGTCTTCGAAGAAGCGCATATCTAGCGTCTGTGTATGTGCGTAGGCGTCGATCCGAAGCTCGTGCTGAATGGTCTGAGCGAGATTGCGCCACCAGATCGAGTGCAGGTACTCGAAAAGCGACTCGAGTGCCCAGATGATGAATGTCAACACTGCCAGCACGACTAGCTGATCGCGGGTGTCGACAACTCCGAACCCGGCGAGCATCGAGTCTTCGCGACGGACGACGACGTCGACTGCGGTTCCGATCAAGACCGGAGGAGCGAGGTCGAAGGTCTTGTTGAGGACCGAGAACGTCGTAGCCGTGACTATCCGGCGGCGGTGTCCTACTGCATATTCCCAGAGTCGGCGAAGAGGATGGTGTGACGAGGTCATGAGCGAAGGAGAGTAGTCAGCGCCTGTCGCGCTTCAGGAACCTCGAGGGGTTCCGCGGCGTCATAATTGGGTGAGATCTATTGAAGGAGGCGTGCGATGCGTCTCACCGCATTGCTGGTTGTTCTAGCCCTCATCGGCGCTGCTTGCAGCGGTGCCGAATCGTCACCTGCCGATTCCGGAGACGGTACGGTGGCAGGAATGCTCGTTGCATCTGATGTCGAGCGGGGCGATCCGCAAGCTCCGGAATCCGACGTGGACCGCGTAGCCGCCGGTCAGCGGGAGTTTGCTGCAGCCTTGTATGGTCGATTGTCGCCCACCGGCAATCTCGTGTTCTCTCCTGTGAGCGTCTACACGGCTCTGGCGATGGCCTACACAGGAGCGGCGAGCACGACGGCTGCCGAGATGGCCTCGATGCTGGGCGCAAATCTGACCTCCGCCGATTTCCACGCCGCCATGAATGCCCTCGATCAGGCACTCGCAGCTCGCAATCGGGAGGCAACCGAGTTCGAAGGAGCGATCGAACTCAGTATTGCCAATAGTCTGTGGGGTCAGGAAGGTATGGAGTTTGAACCGGAGTTCCTCGACCTCCTCGCCCGGCACTACGGGTCGGGGATGCGAGTCGTCGACTTCATCGAAGCCGCCGCACGCGAGGAAGCCCGACAAGCAATCAACGCTTGGGTCGCCGGTGAAACCAACGATCGGATCGACGAACTCCTCCAGGAGGGAGTGCTCGATTCGATGGTGCGCCTGGTGCTGGTCAACGCCGTGTATCTGAACGCCGCCTGGCAAACACCCTTTGACGAAGCCGCTACCAGCGATCAGCCGTTCGTGCTGCTCGACGGATCCGAGCGGTCTGTGCCCACGATGAGCCAGGAGCTCACGTTGCCCTATGCGACTGACTCCGGCTGGCAGGCGATCCGGCTTCCCTACGCGGGCAACGAATTGGGCATGCTCATTGTGGTGCCCGACGCGGGGGAGTTCGAGGAAGTTGCCGACCGGCTTGCCGGTGGGCTGCTGGATGAAGTGTCGAGCCGATTGTCTGCCACCACGGTGCGGCTGAATCTCCCCAAATTCGAGATCCGGTCTCAGATCGGCCTTGTACCGCCACTGCAGAGCATGGGCCTCGAGGAAGCCACCAGCGACCGTGCCGACTTCTCCGGAATGACCGGAGCGAAGGACCTGTTCATCAGCGATGTCATTCATGAAGCCTGGATATCTGCCCATGAAGCCGGTACGGAGGCTGCAGCTGCCACTGCAGTCATGATGAGCCTGACGGCCGCTCCGCTCGACCCGGTTGTTCTCAGCGTTGATCGACCGTTCTTGTTCGCGCTCGAAGATGTAGAGACGGGCTCGGTTCTCTTCATGGGAAGGGTTGTCGACCCGGGCGCCTAGGCTCTCCTTGCATGACTCTTTACACCTACACGCCTCCGGTCGAGATTGATGCGCCGGTCCTCGTCGCTTCCCTCAAGGGCTGGGTCGACGCAGCCGGCGTCGGATCGGCGGCCGCCGAATACCTGGCCGCCGACGGTCCCATCGTGGCCGAGTTCGATGGTGACCAGTTGTTCGACTACCGCTCGAGTCGCCCCGTCGTCGACTTCGTGGATGGACACCTTCGCAACCTCGAGTGGCCGGAGTTGGTCATGCACCACCGGGTAGTGGGTGGCCGGGATGTGTTGATTCTTCGAGGCACGGAGCCGGACCTGCAATGGCGGGCGTTCGCAGAGGCCGTCTCCGAGCTGGCAAGAGAAGCAGGAGTGGCCGAGTTCGTGGCAGCAGGGTCCGTCCCTGCCGCGGTGCCACACACGGTGCAAACCCCCATGGTCACGACCTCTCCCGACCCCGAACAGATCGATCCGGCGGTGAGGACGCCGGAGGGTTTGTTGCGAGTCCCGGCTGCCGCCCTGACGGTTCTGTCCAAGCGATTGTCGGAAGATGGAATCCCGGCCAGGGGCTATTGGGCGCAGATTCCGCAGTATGTCAACGGCCCGTTTTATCAGGGCGTGATCGCCCTTCTCGAACGACTGGCAGATCACTTGGGAGTATCCATACCGCTTGAAACACTCCCGGAAGAAGCTGTGCAACAGAGAGAGCATCTCGATGGAATCGTCGCCGGTCGGCCCGAGATCCAGAAGGTGGTCGAGAAGCTCGAGGAAATGGTCGAGGAAGGCGAATCCCTTCCGACTGCCGACGAAATCGGGTCGCAGGTCGAGGAGTTCCTGCGTGAATCCTCAGACGGCGGCGGAGATCCTTTCGGCTCTGACGGATAGCCGGTCTCGGGTTATTGCGGTCGAGGCTCGCCGTCGGCTTGGTACGCTGACCCCCATTCCAGGAGCAAGGTGATGGCAGCGTACGACCACAAGACGATCGAGAAGAAGTGGCAGGAGCGGTGGGAAGCGGACGGTCTCTATCGCTCGACCGTTGATTGGGACAAGCCCAAGCACTACGCCCTCACCATGCTCCCGTATCCGTCCGGCGACCTGCATATGGGTCACTGGTATGCGATGACTCCATCTGATGCTCGTGCGCGGGTCATGCGGATGAAGGGCTACAACGTCCTGTTTCCTATGGGGTTCGATGCTTTCGGGCTTCCGGCAGAGAATGCCGCCGTTCAGCGCAACGTTCATCCGGCGAAGTGGACCTACGAGAACATCGATCGTATGCGCGTGCAGCTCCGTTCGATGGGAGCGATGTTCGATTGGGAGCGGGAAGCCGTCAGCTGCGATCCCTCCTACTACCGCTGGACCGAGTGGTTCTTCAAGCGGATGTTTGAGACGGGTATCGCCTACTGCGGCGAGGCCATGGTCAACTGGTCGCCGACACTTCAAACTGTTCTGGCCAACGAGCAGGTGATCGATGGTCGCGACGAACGAACCGGTCAGCCCGTTGTCCAGAAGCTGATGGAGCAATGGTTCTTCTCGATCACGAAATATGCCGACGAGTTGCTGTCGTTCGAGGGTCTCGACTGGCCTGACCCGATTCGAGCTATGCAAGCCAACTGGATCGGTCGATCCGAGGGAGCGGAGGTCACCTTCCGAACGGAGTCTGATGACGAGATCGTTGTCTTCACCACCCGCCCGGACACGCTCTGGGGAGCCACATTCATGGTGCTCGCTCCTGAGCATCCGCTGGTCGATTCGTTGACGACCTCCGACAGGCGCGAGGTCGTGGACGCCTATCGGGTTGCAGCTGCCGGTCGGTCCGAACTGGAACGAATGGAAGAGACCAAAGAGAAGACCGGTGTCGCCACGGGTGGCTACGCGATCAATCCCGTCAACGGAGCACAGATTCCGGTCTGGATAGCCGACTACGTCCTGTTGTCATACGGCACCGGGGCGATCATGGCTGTTCCAGCCCACGACCAGCGTGACTTCGAGTTCGCCCGCCAGTTCGACCTGCCGATCATCCCGGTCATCCACCCGCAGGGGGAGGAACCCCTCAACGAGCCCGAGATGGAGGAGTCCTACGTCGGGCCGGGAGTCATGGTCAACAGCGGACCGATCGATGGTGTTGAGACCAACGACGCCAAGGGACGAGCCAATCCTTCTGTTGCTGCCGCCATCGATTGGCTGGAGGATGCCGGGGCCGGTCGCGAGGCGATCAACTACCGGCTGCGTGATTGGTTGATCTCCCGGCAGCGCTACTGGGGGTCGCCGATCCCGATGTTGCACACAGCGGACGGCCGAATCGAACCGGTGTCGGATGCGGACCTTCCGGTTGTGCTGCCTGAGGACGTTGTTTTTGAGGGTCGCAGCCCGCTGGTGTCGAATGAGGATTTCTTGGCTGCGAAGGATGCGCAGGGGAATCCCGCTCGGCGTGAAACCGACACTATGGACACGTTCATGTGTTCGTCCTGGTATTGGTTCCGGTATCTCTCTCCGGCCTTCGACGAAGCGCCGTTCGATCCTGAGGAGGCTGCCTACTGGTTGCCGGTCGACGTATACACCGGGGGAGCGGAGCATGCAGTCATGCATCTGTTGTACGCCCGGTTCTTCGTCAAGGCGATGCGGGACATGGGAGTGTTCGCAGACGCCGAGGAGCTGATGAAGAAGCATGGACGCGATCCGGCGGGCGCCTTCGATGAGCCGTTCATGGTGCTGCGCAATCAGGGTCAGATTCTCGGTGAGGAGCGGGTCGGTGATTGGCTCGTGATCGATGGTGAGCAGCAGGATGAACGGGTCCTGGCCTCGTCGGTACGCGTACAACCGGGTGCCGGTGCCGGCGATGGACTGGTAGTTGGTGAGTTGCTCAGGCGAACCGAGAATGCTTTGCAGGTTCAGACCGATTCCGGCCTGGTCGCAGTGAAGGTTCCCGAGGATGCCGCCGTGGAGATTCCGAGCATTCCGGGCTCTAACGACGTGACGCAGCTGAAGCATCATCTCGAGGTTGAGCGGATGTCCAAATCCAAGGGCAATACCGTCAATCCCGACGATTTAGTGGCCGAGTTCGGGGCCGATACGGTGCGAACCCATCTGATGTTTGCGTTCGAGTGGCAGAAGGGCGGTCCGTGGGACAGCCGTGGAATCGTAGGATCGGCCCGTTTCATCGACGATGTGTGGAAGCTCGGCTCGGCTTCATACGAACCGACGGCTGAGTCCGACGAAGCTTCAACGGCGCTGCGCCGGCGAGTGCATCAGACGATCGCCAAGGTCGATGCCGACATGGTCGAATTCAAGTGGAACACGGCCGTGGCTGCTCTGATGAGCTTGCGCAACGACATGCAAGAGGCTCGCCGCCTGGGCTCGGTGTCGGAGGCCGTCTGGAAGGAGGCGGTGGAGTCGTTGTTGAAACTCCTCGCGCCGATCGCACCCCACGTCACTGAAGAACTGTGGAGCGTGGCAGGCAATGACGGATCGATCCACCTGCAATCCTGGCCTGAGGCGGAC
>JBLYYS010000282.1:0-3767 GCA_048550235.1 Acidimicrobiia bacterium
CAATCGGGTGCTCGACTGGCGTTCGGCAGTGATTGGCCCGTGTCGAGCCCCAACCCGCTGTGGGGGATGCATGTCGCCGTCAACCGGACGGTATTCGAAGGCTATCCGTACGGTGCCACCGAGCGTGCGGTCACCGACCCACTTCTCCCGGACCAAAGGCTCGACATAGAGACGGCACTAGCTGCGTACACCCTTGGCTCTGCCTACGTCAACCATCTCGACGATGCGACCGGATCAATCGAAGTGGGCAAGGCTGCCGACCTGGTCGTGCTCGATCAAGATCTGTTCAAGGTCGACTCGTCCGAGATCGCCGAGGTCGAGGTGCTGCTCACGTTGATAGATGGTCGGCCGGTCTTCGAGTCGCCCGACCTGTAGTTGCGCTGGGCCGAGAACCCCGCTGTTCTACTTCGATCTGGCTACGGCCAACCCTGTCGGCTGGAGGCTACGATGGCCGCATGGCGTTCACGCGGGATTTGCTCCACCTCACGAGGGTCGGTGTGGTCGGGTCTTCTTGTCTTGAGCCGGGAAGCTGTTTCCGATGACGAGGCAGCGATCGATTGGCAGCGCGGTTGTCGCGGACAATCGGGAGGTGGCCCGAGATACGGTCATCCTCCGTCTCGATTTCCCTCTCAATCAAGAGGTCCGCGCCGGTCAGTTTGCCATGCTGCATCCGCTCCGGGCCGGTTGCCTTCTTCCGCGACCCTTCAGCATTCTGTCGTCCAACGCGGATGGTTTCGAGGTTCTGGTCAAGCGGGTCGGCAAGGGAAGTGATGCTCTCGCCGAACTAAGCGTGGGCGACGAGATCCGCGTACTTGCTCCGCTGGGGAACGGCTTCAACACAGAACGGCTGAGCCGGGCGCCATCCATTCTGGTTGCGGGTGGGGTCGGCATCGTTCCGCTCCACCTGTTGGCGAAGTCTCTGTCGGAGGTATCGGCGCCGATTGGTCGTCTCGTTTTCGGGGCGCAGACCCCCGCCGATCTTCCGGATGAGTTGGTCGGCGACGGTACCTGGCAGCTCTGGGTAGAAGAAGGAGCAACCGGAGAGCTCCAACATGGCCGGGTCACCGCAGGTCTGTCGCAGGCATTGGAGGAGTATGAAGACGCGGCCGTGGTCACCTGCGGCCCGACGCCAATGATGCGCGCAGTGGCCGAGATGGCTTCCGATGCAGGGCGGCAGGTCTGGGTGTGTCTCGAGGAGCAGATGGGCTGCGGCTCGGGGGTATGTCGATCTTGCGTTCTGCCTTCGAGGCCACCGACTCGCATGTTGACGGTATGCAAAGACGGACCAGTATTCGCATTGGAGGACATCGAGTTTTTGTCGCCGGCGGAGGTAGCACTGTGAGTGTCGATCTTTCCGTTCGTCTCGGGCCGGTGGTTCTCGACAACCCGATTCTCACCGCTTCAGGTCTCTGGGGATACGGGCTGGATTATGTCGACCTGGTGGATCCGTCACAGCTGGGGGCCGTGGTGACCAAGACGTTGACGATCGAACCCCGGCTCGGCAATCCGCAACCTCGCATGCGCGAGTTGGCACATGGAATTCTCAACTCGATCGGGCTCGAGAACGTGGGCCTTGCCGCCTTCATCCAGACGAAGCTCGGTGATCTGAGAGATCGCAATGTCGACGTGATCGTCAGTATTGCTGCGCGCGAGGAATCAGAGTTCGCAGAGATGATCGGTGAGTTGTCGGATCACGAGGGCTGGATTGGTGTTGAACTCAATCTCAGCTGTCCGAACGTCGCGCGGGGAGGGATGGATTTCGGGCGGGATCCCGAGCGGGTTGAGCGAATCGTCCGCTCCGCCAAGAAGGCGCTTCCGGCCGACAAGTGCCTCCTGGTGAAACTGACGCCGAACTCAACCGAGATCGGCGTTCTTGCAGCCGCCGGCGAGAGCGGTGGTGCCGATGCAATCAGCTGCATCAACGCCGCGGTGGGATTGGAGGTTGACCTGGAGCGCCGCCGTCCCGTCTTTGCCCGCGGCACGGCCGGATACAGCGGACCCGCGATCCTTCCTATCGCTCTAGCGAAAGTCTGGGAGGTCAGCCATGCCGTGACGATTCCCGTTGTCGGCATAGGCGGAATCTCGACCCTCGAGGATGTGCTCTCATTCATGGTCGTGGGAGCGAGCGCCGTTCAGATTGGCACAGCCCTGCTCGCGCAACCGGATTTGGCCGACTCGTTTGTGAAGCGTCTGGCCGGTGAGCTCGAGAGTCGAGGGATGACCAGACCTGGTGACATGCTTGCCGACGAATTGCGAGAGCTTCGCCAGGCAGAACTCAGGACCCGACCTAGGTAGGCGCCCCGCTCATCGGCGCCGTCCTGATGTGACCGATGATATTCAAACCGGCGAGACGGGCGGCATTCCAAAATCTCGGAATGACGAGATAGAGAAGTAGGGAATGCCCCGTTGCTCGAGGTACTCGCCCGCCAAGTCGCCGCGATCGAGCAGAGTGCATGCAGCTACCACTGTTGCGCCGGTTTCGACGACGGCGTCGACGGCCGCAAACAACGATCCGCCGGTGCTCACAACGTCCTCCACTATGTAGACCCGGCTACCGGGGCCGAGCCGAGCACCTTCAATCCGACGGGCCGTGCCCCTTTTCTTCGCTTCCTTCCGGACTATGAACCAATCCTTGTCCGCAACCATGGCGATTCCGACACAAAGGTGGTCTGCTCCGAGCGTGAGCCCACCGACAGCGTCATAGCTGATACCGGCCTGCGTTGCGAGACCGTGCATCGCCTCGCAGGCGATTCGGAGATCGGCCGCCTTCGAAAAGCCGGCTTTTCCGTCGACGAAGAAGTTGGAGAGTTGACCTGAGGCCAGTTCGATGGGAGTTTCGAACTTGGTGACAGCCTTTTCTCTGATGAGTTCCTTGGTGGCTGCGACCAACTCATCGACTTCCATGGTCTCCCTCCCGCCCGGGCGCTGCGAGAAAGCTCGCATCACTGTTGTTTTTGCGATGTTAGTGGGCGGCGATTGACGCAGGACAGGCCATTGGTTGAGGACAAGAATGAGGCGTTTGAGCTTCTCTCGGGCAACCGCCCACCGAGGCGCCGAGTCTACGGCTGGGCGGTTGTCACCGCTTGCTGGCTGTGCAATCTCCGACCTGAGAGCCGATCGGCAGAAAGCGGATCCTGCCAAAGAATCTGACAAAGAGGACTCCGCCGATTGCCGTCAGAAGAGCAGCGAGTAGTTGGATGAAGCTCTCGTCGAGAACGTAGAGGGCCCAGCCAATCTCGCTGAAGACAATCAGGCCTGCCGACGCCAGGACCATTCCGCCGGCGATCCGCGGCCTCCCATCCCACGCCGTGAGCAGGCCAGCGGCGAACGCAGTGAAACCGATTGTCGCCAGGCTGAGTGCGATCTTGGCGCTGACGGCAAAGAGAAGAGTCTCTGTTTCCAGTGGGATTGCCACAACTCCAAGCGCAGTTCCGGAGGCGAGGACGAGCAAACCGACTGCGGCCCAGTTCGAGCGGATCGCCAGCGGACAGGTGAAGCCGGCGACGGCGAGGATCAGGAAACCGATGCCCTCGAGAGTGAGTGAAATCTTGTAGACCGTACCCTGGCTGGCAACGGCGTATACGAATGTTCCCATGCTGGCGATGAGGAAACCGAATGCCAAGGGCAGCGTCGAAACATGATCCGATGAGAGCCGTCGTCCGATATCTCCAAACAAGGTCCGGACTGCACGACCGAGAACCGCAAGATCCGAATTCCGCTCAGGGTCACGGAGTTGTTCAGCCAGGTCCGATGTACGCTCGGCGATG
>JBLYYS010000283.1:0-2653 GCA_048550235.1 Acidimicrobiia bacterium
ATCGGTTGATCCAGGTAATACCCGCACGGCCGAACGGCTCCCTCCCACATTCTGGGTTGTGCCTAGCGAGGTCCGGTCGGGTGAGTTCGTAGTACGTTATGGCCATGCGGCTGTACAGCGTTGGTGACTCCGGAGAGCCGATCCGCGACATTCAGGGTCGGCTTTCTTCTTTGGGGTTTGACTGCTCTCCCGACTATCGAGGTGAGTTCGGCCCCGGCACGAAGGCCGCGGTTGGTTCCTTTCAGAAGGCCCGCGGACTCGACGCCGACGGGATCGTAGGGCCCGATACGTGGCGCTCGCTCTACGAAGCCGGGTTTCGGCTCGGAGATCGAATCCTCTATCACCGGCGTCCGATGCTGCGGGGGGACGACGTCGAAGAACTTCAGCGCCGTTTGAACGCCCTCGGATTCGACGCCGGGAAGGTCGATGGCATCTTCGGCCCGGACGCAGCCGAGGCCATGATGGACTTCCAAACCAATCGGGGCATGGCAGTGGACGGCATTGCCGGACCCCAAGTCATCGCAGAACTCCGTCTTGTGGCAAGGGCTTCCCGCAAGACCGGTCGGGAGGCGGTCCGAGAAAGAGAGTGGATGAGAGGCTTGCCGAGTTCGCTGGTCGGTAGCCGAGCTTGCTTTGATCCGTCGTGTCGGGATGAAGTCGAAGCGTCGGCGGCCTGGTCGGCAGCCTCCGCTTCCGCCGGCCTCTACCAAATTATGGGAGGCCGTCCGTTCGTGTCCAGAAGCATCGACGTCTTCTCCACAGAATCGATTCGCGCCCGCCGGGCGAACCGATTGGGAGCAGACCTGATTGTCTCGCTCCGGTTGCCACAAGCCGACGACCCCGGGGTCTACTTCTTCGCTTCTGCGATGAGTCGGAGTGACGCCGGCGCTCTCCTCGCCTCAACAATCGCTGCTCAATTGGATCTTCCCATGGACGGTCGAGCGAATCCGATCCTTAAACACACTCGATCGCCCGCAGTGATTGTGACGCACCCCGAACTTGGAGATCGACTTTCCAAGGGCATCGTCGCCGGCATCAACGGCTTCTTCGTCGAAGCGGCTACTCAGGAGTAGAAGTCGCGGTAAATCCGTTCCAATTCGTCAAGTGACGAAAAGTTGATGACCACTTTCCCCTTGTCTCCCCGGTACTGAATCTTCACAGGAGTGCCCAAATGGTCAGACAAGCGGTGCTCAAGTTCGATTATCGCCACCGGTCGCACTTCGGTGACCGTCCGCCCCTCCTCGGGTGCAGATTGTTGGGATCTGATCCGAACGGCATCCTCAACCTGCCTCACCGACCAGCCCTCCTCCACCGCCCTTCCGGCAATGTGTTCGGCAAAGGCGACATCCTCGAGGCCGAGCAGCGCCCGGGCCGCTCCAGCGCTGAGTTCGCCTCGCTCCAACATTCCCTGGATGGCGGCCGGCAATTGCAGCAGCCTGAGGGCGTTGGTGATAGTTGCCCGATTCTTGCCCACTCGCCGTCCGATTTCCTCGTGTGTGAGGTCGAAGTCCTCGAGTAGCTGGCGGTAGGCAGCCGCTTCTTCGAGTGGTCCGAGGTCCTCACGCTGGACGTTCTCGATGAGCGCTTCCGTGAGAGTGCCGCGATCATCGGTCGTCCTCACCACCGCAGGCACGTCCACCAGGCCGGCGCGCTTCGCCGCTCTCCAGCGGCGTTCTCCTGCAATGAGCTCGTAGCGGCTCTCTTCTACCTGGCGAACCACAATCGGCTGAAGAACGCCAACTTCCACAATCGACGCCGCTAACTCCTCTAACGCGCCCTCGTCAAACGCTATCCGAGGCTGGTTCGGATTGGCCTCAACGTGATCAATCGGCAGAACCGCGTATCCTTGGCTGACTGAATCGTGCTGGGGAATCAGCGCTTCCAAACCCCGTCCAAGGCCGCTACGACGTGTGGGCATTGCTTCCTCCCCTACTCACTCTTGTGTCTCTGTATGAACTCGCGTCCGAGCTCCCGATAGGCGATCGCTCCCCGACTCATTGGATCAAAGGACTCGATCGGTTCGCCGTATGACGGGGCCTCGGAGAGTCGAACCGACCTCGGGATGATGGTGCGGTACGCCTTGTCGCCGAAGTGCTCACGTACCTGGGCCGCGACGTCGGCTGATAGCTTCGTCCGGGCGTCGTACATCGTGAGAACGACACCGCCGACCTCGAGCTCGGGATTCAGGCTTCCCTTGACCAAGTCGACGTTGCGGAGCAGCTGACTCAATCCCTCGAGTGCGTAGTACTCGCTCTGAATCGGGATAAACACCTCGTCGGCCGCAGCCAGTCCGTTGACAGTCAGCAGACCAAGCGATGGCGGACAGTCGATGAGCACGACGTCATACAGATCCGTGGCATCTTTGAACGCCATCTTGAGCTTCAGTTCCCTGGAGAACATCGATACCAACTCGATCTCCGCGCCTGCGAGGTCGATCGTCGCGGGAATCACATGCAGGTCTCGAACGCTCGTCGGCTCTATAACGTCAACTAACGTTAGCTCTCCTATAAGAAGATCGTACATTGAGGCTTCTATCATCGAACGGTCGATGCCGAGCCCTGAAGTTGCGTTGCCCTGGGGGTCAAGGTCCGCCAGCAGTACCCGCTGGCCCTGGTAAGCAATTGCCGCAGCGAGATTTACTGCGGTAGTTGAC
>JBLYYS010000284.1:0-14253 GCA_048550235.1 Acidimicrobiia bacterium
CACCTCGGCGATTTCTTCTTCATCGATGACCCAGGTGGAAGCAACGCCGGCCTGGGATGCTTCCCTCTCGCGATCCATGCGGTCTGACGTGAGACTGCGTTCCTGATCGCGCAGTTGGGCGGCCCGCTCATATTGCTGCGTTTGAACAGCTTCGAGCTTCGACGAACGAACCTCGAAGATCCGGTCGTCGATCTCCTCCAGCTCCGGCATGCTGCCTTTTCGCTGGATGCGCATCCGGCTTCCGGCCTCATCGATGAGGTCGATGGCCTTGTCAGGGAGGAACCGATCCGAGAGATAACGATCGGCCAGGTTGGCCGCGTTGACAAGCGCCTGGTCGGTGAAACGAACCTTGTGGTGAGCTTCATACCTGTCGCGCAGGCCGTGAAGTATCTGAATCGTGTCCGAGACCGTCGGCTCTTCGACCTGGACCGGCTGGAATCGCCGTTCCAGAGCCGAGTCCTTCTCCAGGTACTTGCGATACTCCTCGAGAGTCGTAGCGCCAACCGTTTGTAACTCTCCTCTGGCAAGCATCGGTTTCAGGATGCTGGCCGCGTCTATTGCACCTTCGGCCGCACCGGCACCAACCAGCGTGTGAATCTCGTCGATGAACAGGATGATGTCGCCGCGGGTGCGAATCTCCTTCAGGACCTTCTTCAGTCTCTCCTCGAAGTCGCCGCGGTAGCGCGAGCCGGCCACCAAGGAACCCAGGTCGAGCGTATAGAGCTGTTTGTTGGTAAGGGTGTCCGGGACATCTCCTGCAACGATCCGCTGTGCTAGGCCTTCGACGATGGCCGTCTTCCCGACACCAGGCTCCCCGATGAGTACCGGGTTGTTCTTGGTACGACGGGACAGAATCTGCATCACTCGCTCGATTTCCGTCTGCCGCCCGATGACGGGGTCGAGTTTCTGCTCGCGAGCCGATTGAGTCAGATTGCGGCCGAACTGGTCGAGAATCGTCGAACCACCCGCTGGTTGCTCCGTTCGCCCCTTGGCCGAACTCGGCGCCGAGGGCTGATCGTCCCCCTGAACGCCTGAAAGCAATTGAATGACGGTCTGCCGAACTTTGGGCAAGTCGGCACCAAGTTTCTGGAGGACCTGAGCCGCCACCCCTTCACCCTCGCGTATCAAACCCAGAAGGATGTGCTCGGTGCCGATGTAGTTGTGGCCCAGCTGCAAGGCCTCGCGCAAGCTGAGCTCCAAGACCTTCTTCGCTCTGGGCGTGAACGGAATGTGACCGCTAGGTGCCTGCTGGCCCTGACCGATGATCTCGACGACCTGCTGACGAACCGAATCGAGGTTGATCCCGAGGCTCTCGAGTCCGCGCGCGGCTACTCCTTCGCCCTCATGAATGAGGCCAAGGAGGATGTGTTCAGTACCTATGTAGTTGTGGTTGAGAAGGCGAGCCTCCTCTTGAGCGAGCACCACAACTCTGCGAGCCCGATCAGTAAAGCGTTCGAACAAGGTCTCTTGACCTCCTACCAGATTCCCGGCGAGCTATTTCTCGGCCGCGGCGACGAGTATACCCCCAGCCCCGGTCAATCCATATGGCTGTTCTCCTCCAGTCGGCCTGTGAGTACGTCACCTGCGCGTTTGCCCGCAAAACTGCCATCGGCACTGTTGCACTACCATGCGCCCGCATCTGTTCGGAAGGTCGTAGATGGACGTCCCAACGCTCGAAGACCTAGTACCGCTTCCAGAGATC
Organism: Acidimicrobiia bacterium; assembly: GCA_048550235.1. Classification (GTDB taxonomy): domain Bacteria; phylum Actinomycetota; class Acidimicrobiia; order Spongiisociales; family JAHEDJ01; genus JAHEDJ01. The sequence goes on from JBLYYS010000284.1 coordinate 1,703, forward strand.
TGGCAGCGGCTTGAACGAGTCGAGACCCGGATCCTCGAGGTCTCCCGGTCGAGTGACGCCTTTCTGACCAATGCGGCTCAGCATCTACTCGTGGCCGGCGGAAAGAGATTCCGACCGCTCCTCTCCCAACTCGCCTCCGAATTCGGCCCTGCCGATGACATGCGCTCTATCGACGCAGCAGTGGCCGTCGAGCTGATCCATGTAGGGAGCCTCTATCACGATGATGTGATCGACGAGGCGACTACCCGGCGCGGGACCACGTCGGCAAACACGAACTGGGGCAACACGGTTGCCATCCTCGCTGGCGATTTCCTGATGGCGCGAGCTTCCGAGGTTGCGGCCGCAACCCTGGGCCAGGCAGCAGTCGAGATTCTGGCAAGGACCTACGCCGAGTTGGTCGAGGGCCAGACGCTCGAACTCCAACTCGACTGGGATCTCGACCACGAAGCGGACCGGTATTTCAAGGTCATCGAAGGCAAGACAGCCAGCCTGATACGCACTTCTGCCCGCCTGGGGGCGATGGCCGCCGATGCATCCGAGGAGACCACCGAACGAGTCAGCCGCTGGGCTTGGGAACTGGGGATCGTATTTCAGATCACCGACGACGCCCTCGATCTGGTCGCGACCGATGAGTTTCTCGGCAAACCGGCCGGCTCAGACATCTCAGAGGGCAAGTTCACTCTGCCCGTTCTGGAAGCACTGCGCGGCCCGGACGGCGATCGCATTCGAGAGTTGCTGTCGGCGGAGCACCCATTCCCAACGGAGTCGGTCGCGGAGGTGATCGAGTTGGTCCGTGCGGGTGGCTATGTCGAGTCGGCACTCAATGAGGCAAGCCGCCGAATCGATCTGGCCAAGGCGGCAATAGCCGACCTTCCAGCGTCGCCGGCGAGAGATACTCTGGAGTCACTCGGCGGATACCTGATCAATCGAGTCGAAGCGGCCCGAGAGTCGAGCCGCTAGCCGATCTGCCTCCGAGCCCTGCCGAAGGCTTGCTGCACCATTGGCCCTATGTTGCCAATCCTGCACACAACAGAACTGGATTCACTCTCCTAACCATCCGGGTCCAGCAGCCGACTGGGGCGTCAAGACACAACACGGATGGAACCATGCGCTCACGGACGACGCTGCACAAGACCACCCGGGTCGGATATCCCGACTCGAGCAATCAGCCGCCTTGCACAACTACTCGGCAAGGACAGGCGTCGTGAGCAGCGAGCGTTCCCGGATCGAGGTTCCGTTCACAACATCGTCGAGTCGCCGGCTGATGTCGGTGGCATCGATTGTGCCGGAGGCATATCCATCTGATGGACCAGCAACCGAAGCGGACAGAACGGCGGCAACCGAACTCATCGGTGACCTTCTCGGCGACTTCCTCGAGTACCCGGCCACACACTTCCCCGGGGTCAACGGCGAGTTCGTTCTGGTGTTCCCCGACATCTCGAGGACCGATGCCGGGTCTGTGCTCGAAAAAGCCAGGCGGGCCGTACGCAACCGGCCGGATGTTCCTGATGTCATGGTCAGCTTCTCAGCAGGCCTGGCCTCAAATGACGTTGCAGAAGATCAGCAAAGAACTCTCGAGACTGCAAGAGAACTTCGTTCGGATGCACAGGTGAAAGGAGGTGACCGAGTGCAGATCCAAACTGAAGAAAGCAGCGAGCAACCCACAATCCTCCTAGCGGAGGACGACACCCTCACCGCTCGATTGATAGTCCATCGCCTTCAACGGGAGGGCTACATCGTGGTTCATCATCCAGATGGTCAAAGCGCTCTCGAGGCCGCCCAGGAAGCGGGAGCGGGCGCGTATGCGCTGGCGATCCTCGACGTGAAGATGCCGAGAATGGACGGTTTCGAACTCCTGGGACGAATCAAAGAAGACCCAGAACTGGCCTCGACCCCGGTAGTGATGCTGACCGGGATGGGAGCAGAACACGACGTCGTTCGCGCCCTTTCGGGCGGAGCCGACGACTACATTCTGAAACCATTCTCACCAACTGAGCTCGCCCTCCGGGTGCAACGCCTGCTCGCCCAATAGGCGGTGACCGCGCATGTGGTCCGGCGGAATCTCCTCGGCGTGGACGACCGGTACTTTCATCGGCATCGTCCTGTGGTCAACCGTCGCCATCGTCTTCGTCGTCCTCTACCTCGCCGCGGCTGCTTTTGCGATGAGGATTCGCAACGTCATCAGGTCTCGGCGCTACACGTCGCTTGAAGCAACCTGGGAGCCGGTGCTCCTGGACGTCATAGACGGATCTGAACCGGCCGCAGCTCTCCACGCCGCAGTAGCGAAACGATCAATCAGGCACTTCCTCAAGTTCCTCGTCAGGTACGCACGCCTACTCACCGGATCCGACCGGGCGAACGTCGTTGAGATCGCGGCCGAATACCTCCCCGTGATGATCAAAGACCTTTCTGCCCGAAGACCTGCCACACGTGCTTTGGCGGTCCAAACCCTCGCCACGCTGGGAATGGAGTCCTACGGCGCAACAATCGCCCGAGCACTAGACGACAAATCGCCACTGGTGTCAATGGTGGCGGCGAGGACACTATCGGCCTCTCGTCGACCCGAGTACGTCAACGACGTTCTCGCCAACCTTCACCGCTACAGCAGTTGGAACGGCCGCTTCCTTGCCAGCATGCTCGCTTCGATGGGGCCTGAGGTAGCGCCCTCGCTTCGCGCATACTTGCATGCCGACGGCGACCCGCTCGACAGGTCGGTCGCTGCCGACGCCTTGAGCTTGCTCACCGACCCGGCCGCCGGCGACGTAGCGACAGCGGTGCTGCAAACAGCCCCCCACCGCGAACTCGCGGCCGCCTCGCTGCGCCTTCTGCGATCGGTCGGCTCGCCTGAACACCTGCCCACCGTCCGCGACTATGGGCGCAGCCGAGACTTCGTTCTTCGGGCGTTAGCCATGCGGGTGCTCGGATCCATCGGGGAGGCGGCGGATATGGTTCTCCTGGAAAAGGGCATGATGGACCTCGAGCCCTGGGTCGCCATCAACTCAGCGGAAGCAATGTTGGAGGCCGGCGGGCACCACCGCCTCCACGACATCGCCGAAAGCGAACTCCCACAAGCCTCCCTTGCACGAGAGGTCATGATGGAGGAAGTCGCATGATCCAGCTGATCACCTATGTGAGCGCTGTCATCCTCGTGTACTTCGTCGCCCTCAACGCCGTCTATATGACCACCAGCGTGCTGGCATTCCTGCATCTCAAGAAGTACGTTCGCCGGCTCGAATCACTCCACATCCGCGACCTGGTCAACGCCGCCGGTGGAATCCCAATCACCCTCGTAGTCCCCGCCTACAACGAGGCGGCAGGCATCGTCGAATCAGTCAGATCACTCCTCACCCTGCAGTATTCGGACTACGACATCATCGTTGTCAACGACGGCTCGACCGACGACACCCTGGAACAACTCGTTGATGCGTTCGAGTTGGAGAGATCCGAGCGCACCGCCAGCTCAGCTATCACTACCGCGCCGCTCCGGGGGGTCTTCCGTGCAGAGCGTCATCCCAACTTATGGGTGATCGACAAGGAAAACGGAGGGAAGGCCGATAGCCTCAATGCGGGCCTGAATCACTCCCGTACGCCACTGTTCTGCGCGATGGACGCCGACACGCTCCTCGAACCTGAAGCACTCCCCCGACTGGTCCGCCCCTTCCTCGAGGAACGAAAGACCATCGCCGCCGGGGGAATCGTCCGGATCGCAAACGGCTGCGATGTCGAAGGCGGGATCGTTCGCAAGGTTCTCCTCCCGAGAAACATGGTCGCTCGATTCCAGGTGGTGGAATACCTCCGGGCATTTCTCGCTACCCGGGTCGGATGGGATGTGCTCGGATCGACGCTGATCATTTCCGGCGCCTTCGGTGTCTTCAAGAGGGGCATCGTCGTCGACGCGGGAGGGTTCGCCACCGACACGGTCGGCGAGGACATGGAACTCGTCGTCCGACTCCACCGGCACTGCCGCGAGAATGACATCGATTATCGAATCAATTTCGTTCCGGATCCGGTCGCCTGGACCGAGGCGCCGGAGGATCTCGCCAGCCTTGGCAAACAGCGCGATCGCTGGCAGCGGGGGCTGGTCCAAACACTGTGGCGACACAGAGAGATGTTCGGCAACCCGCTATACGGACCGCCAGCAATCATCGGATTCACCTACTACACCGTCTTCGAAGTCATCGGACCGGTAATCGAAGCGTTTGGATTCGTCCTATTCCTGTGGGCTTTGATGACCGGGATTGCACCGACGTCCTACGTTCTGGCATTCCTCTCATTGTCGGTGGCCGCGGGGGTTGCTCTCTCGGTTGCAGCCGTGGCGCTCGAGGAGTTGTCGTTCCGCCGCTACACGCGTCCGGCGGACCTCGGTCGGATGATCATCGTCGCCTTCATCGAAAACATCGGCTATCGCCAGCTCTCAACCTGGTGGCGAATCAAAGGGATCGTCTCGGCTCTACGCGGAGATCACACCTGGGGCCAGCAGGAACGGAGGGGATTCACCAGTCCAGAAGGTCCTTCTGAACCTTCCGCGCTCGACGGTTCGGTAGGCGCTTTAGCGAAGCTCCATGCCGCCGACCGGAACTGAAGCACCTACAGGAGGGAACGGCCTTGGCCACGGCCGCGCTGAGCCAATCGGAAATCGATGGACTTCTGCAGTCGATCGCGACTCCAGGCAACGCAGGGCGCAACGACGTCGTGGAGTTCGACTTCCGTCGACCGGACAAGTTTCCCGCGGACCTGATCAGTCACCTCGAAGAACTCCACCGCGGTTTCGCTTCGCTGGTAACGACGCGGTTCTCGCGAGAGCTACGGACCGCGGTCCATGTTGAGGTCGTAGCGGCAGAGCAAATGACCTACGACAGCTATGTACGGTCCATGCCGAATCCGAACCTTCTCTTCGTTCTCGATCTGCAGCCTCTCCCGGGGCGGGCAGTGCTCGAGTTGAGTCCGCAACTCGGTTTCATCCTCGTCGACCTCATGCTCGGCGGTCCCGGGCGACCCATGCCGGTGCGCCGACCAACTGAACTCGAAACCCTGCTGCTCGGACAACTGATCACACATCCGCTCGCGGCACTGGAGAGCGCGTTCGAGACCATCCTTCCCATCGAACCCAAGATGGTCGCCACCGAGTTCAACCCGCAGTTCGCCCACGCAGCGCCACCCGCCGAAATGATGCTCTTGATCACTCTGGCTCTCAACATCCCGGGACCCGAACCAACCAGGGCACTAATGGGAATCGCCTACCCGTTCAGCACCCTCGAACCGGCGGCCGCGCTTCTGAGAAAGCACAAATGGAGCCAGGGTCTGGCCGGCGAAGACTCAGGTGCCGAAGCCGACGGCCCTGCCTTGACGAAGCTGCGGGAGGTGAACCTCGAGCTGAGCGCCCAGTTGCGTCCTTCGAAGATCACTGCAGCCGATCTGGCCGGCCTGCAACCAGGAGACGTCATCCGTCTCGATCACTGGGCTGAAGACACCGTTCTCGGAATGGTAGGCAAACACAGGGTTCTCGAAGGATTCATCGGCAAACAAGGCGATCACGTTGCGCTTCAGACAACACAATGGAAGGTAGACAAACAATGAACACCACGCTGTCTCGCGAAGAGACGCTGTGTGAGCTCGTACAGATCATGCTGGCAGGAGGCGCCGGCAACCTTCAGTCGCTGCTCTCAACCGACGTTGTCTTCTCATCCGCCGAGGTCATCGATGGACCGCCACCGGAAGCTGCCACAGAGGATTCACTTGTCGTCGTCGGTGTGGAGTTCACAGGGACCTTGACCGGCGAAACGCTGCTGGCCCTCACCCTCGATGAGGCGAGGGCAATCGTCAGGCTTATGACCACGGGCATGGACATCGCTGAGGAAGACCTTCTCGGCGAACTGGGACTATCCGCCATCGGCGAGGCCATGAACCAGCTCATGGCAGGATTCAGTAGGTCACTCGGCGAGAAGATCGACCGGGTGGTCCAGATCGGGCCGCCCGCGATTGAAATCGTTGAGCATGGATCTGATCGCCTGGCATTCGACGATCTGCACACCGGATTCAGCTTCACAGCCACGATCGGAACCGAACCACTCGGTGCCCTTTTCTGGGTCATGGAAACCTCATTTGTTGTCGAGTTGCTCGAACTAGCTGCCGAGTCGGCAGAAGATGCCCCCTCCGATTCGGGCCAAACCGCTACGGGCGACGGACCTGCTGTGGTCGGCCTCGGCACTCTGGCCGATCTCGAACTGACGGCGGTGGTCGAGCTCGGAAGGGCAACTCTGCCGATCCGCACTCTCCTCGGAATGGATCAGGGAAGCGTGATCCGCCTCGGGCGGACGGTCGACGAACCGGCAGATTTGTACGTAAACGGAACCCTCGCTGCTAAGGGCGACATCGTCCTGGTCGACGGGAAACTCGGCCTCCGCGTGAGAGAGGTCCTGACAGTGAAAGAAGGAGGAATCTGATGCCCCGAATCCTCGTCGTTGACGACAACGCGTTCATGAGGAACAACATCAAGAACGTGCTGACCGGCGCCGGATTCGACGTTGTCGCTGAAGCATCCGATGGAATAGAAGCCATCTCGATGTATCAATCCTCCGGGCCCGACCTGGTGACACTCGACATCACGATGCCGAACATGGATGGCGTTCAAGCCCTCAAGGAACTCCGCTCTATCGACCCCGCAGCCAAGATCATCATGGTCTCGGCAATGGGCCAGGAGGCCCTCGTGGTCGAGGCCATTACCGCAGGAGCAGCCGACTTCGTCGTGAAGCCATTCCAACCCGAACGGGTGGTTGACGCGATCAACAAGGCCCTCGTCTAGACGCCCGACGTCGCATTAAGGAGCGCGCATGAAGGACGAAGCCACCGACCGTCTTCAGCTAGTTGCATTCAATATCGGTGCCGAGGAGTACGCGGTACCCGTACATCTGGTCGAGAGCATAATTCCGTACAGCATCCCCACCGCAGTACCGGGATCCGGCGAGCACATCCTTGGAGTGTTGAACCTGCGCGGGAAGATAATCTCCGTAGTCGACCTCCGTTGCCTATTCGATCTCGCCAGCCTCGATGACCCCACGACCGCCCGTGTCCTCGTCGTGCAAGCGGCAGGGGCCACAGTCGGCGTGCTGGTGGATTCAGTCTCCGAAGTCTTCGCTCTCGACGACGAAACGCTTCACGAACCTCCGCCCGAGGTGGGCCGACACAATGCCGCCAACATCAGCGGGATAATCAGAATCGAAGATCGGCTGATAGTGGTGCTTGATCTGGAACGGCTCCTGACGGTCGATTCCGGAGCGCTGGCACCAGCATGAGCAAGACGCGCGTACTCGTAGCCGATGACTCGAGTTTGATCCGGTCGGCCATCACCGATGTCCTCGAGGAGTCGGGTGACTTCGAGGTGGTCGCGGAAGCCGCTTCGGGTATCGAGACGCTCATGCTCGCCAGACGGGTTGACCCCGACATCATCTCGCTCGACGTCGAAATGCCACGCATTGACGGCCTGGGTGTACTCACACGCTTGATGCGTTCACAGCCCACCAAGGTGGTGCTCGTCTCTTCTCACACCGCCATCGGGGCCGACGTCACGCTCGAAGGTCTTTCTCTCGGTGCCATCGACTTCGTCCCGAAGGCATCGGTAGGCGAACCATTCGAGCACTTCGCCGGACGGTTACTGCACGTATTCAGAACGGTCCAGGCCGCCCAGACTCCGGGCCTTCGAACGATCGCAGCAGACGACGGCCTCCCGGTCTCGACGATTTCCGACGGATTGCGCATGCCGGCGGTCGTTGGAGTCGCCGCCTCCACCGGAGGACCAGACGCCCTCAATAGATTCTTCGGAGCTTTCACCCAGCGACCCCCGGTACCTTTCCTGGTCGTCCAACACATGCCCGCCACCTTCACGAACCGGCTGGCAAGCCGCCTTGATCGCATCGGACCACTGGCAATTCTCGAAGCTACCGACGGCGTTCCCCTCGAGGCCGGTGTTGCGTTCGTCGCTCCCGGAGACCACCACATTGTCAGCCGCGACGGCGTCGTGGTATTCGATGATCATCCTCCCATCGGCGGCCTCAAGCCTCGAGCCGACATCACCTTTGAGTCTCTTGCGGTTGACCATGGCCCCGGCGCCCTGGGCGTGATTCTGACCGGCATGGGCGACGACGGTCTCAAAGGTGCTTCCTCCATCGTGCAGGAGGGCGGCCAGACCGTAGCGCAGGACGAAACATCGGCGACCATCGACGGGATGCCACGCCGGATTCGCGAAGCCGGCCTGGCGATCGCGTCCGGACCCCCCGAACAGTTGGCCGTGGCGATCGAAAACACATGGACCAACGTGACCACATCTCTGGCCGGGAGAGCCCAGTGATCGACACCATGGAACTCCAGCAATTCAGGGATCTCATGCTGGCAACTGAGTCACTCGATATCGGTGGAATTCGTGACAACCAGCTGGCCCGCCGCGTGGGAGCATTTCAGCGCCGGGCAGGCTTTCGCACCACGCCCGATCTGGTGGCATCTCTTCGTAGAGACGCAGCTCTTCGCGAGAGGTTCGTGGAGGGCCTGACGATCAATGTCACCAATTTCTTTCGCAACGCCGACCAGTGGATCAGAATTCGTGACGAGGTTCTGCCGGAACTCGATCGACCTGCTCCGTCGATGTGGAGTGCAGGGTGCTCTACGGGCGCTGAGGCCTACACGATGGCGATGGTGGCAATGGATGCAGGCTTGATGCCAACGATCCTCGCAACCGACATCGACCGCGGCGCTCTGGCCGTGGCCTCCAGCGGCACGTACCCGATCGACAGTCTTCGGGAAGTCCCGGAGGATGAGATCAAACGCCATTTTGCCGTGACCGGGGATACGGTTGCTATCAAGCCTGGCCTCGAAACAATGATCGAGTTCCGACGTCACGACCTTCTGTCGGACCCACTGCCCAACCGACAGTTTGATTTCATCGCTTGCCGCAACGTCGCCATCTATTTCTCCGAAGAAGCGAAGCGGAAGCTCCACACTCGTTTGGCCGACGCAACGAGTCCCGGTGGGATTCTCTTCGTCGGCGGCGCAGAACGCATCTCCCATCCGAAGGACATCGGACTCGAGATGGTGCGACCTCAGCTGTACATGAGGAGCGCCCCGTGAGCAACGATTACATGAACCTCTTCGTTGAAGAAGCTCGCGAGAACATCGACGAACTCATAGCAGGCTTACTGCGGCTCGAGTCCGAAGATGCCTCAACCGCCGGACACACGATCAACGAACTGTTCCGGTTCGCCCACAACGTAAAGGGAATGGCAGCCACGGTCGGCCTCGACCCAATTACTGTCGTGGCACACCGAAGTGAGGATCTCCTCGCCGGGTACCGCCAAAGCGGCAACAAGCCGGACTCGTCGACGATCGACCTCTTCCTCGGCGCGGCCGATGCTTTGTCGGAGATGATCGAGACGTTGGCGGCAGGGGACGATCCTGTTCCCAACGACGAGATTCTCGCCAAGCTTGAAGAACATCTTGCGCAGAGCGACGAAACGCAGACGGCGACCAACGAGGCCATCGAGACACCTGCCGAACCGGAGCTCGAGATTCATGTTCCGGCTGTCGCCTTCGACGCACCTGCACCTCCACCCGGCACCATCCGTCTGGCGGTTCGACTGGTCGATGGTTGCGCTCTCGCCGGTGCACGAGCCGCCATCGTGTTGCGATCTGTCACTGCCAGAACAACGATCTCTGCGACCCACCCCGCGGAAGCCGAAATCACCTCCGGTCAGGTCAGGGAGTTCCTGATCGACGTACCGGGTGACGCCGACACCGACGCTATCACCATCGCAGTGGCCGACATCACGGACGTCGCCTCCGTGATCGTGATTGATCAGGCCTCTGACCCCGACACGGTCAACGAACCGGTCTCCGAGCCAACCGCCGACCCGCAGGCCAATCTGACCGTCGGGGCCGAGCAGAAACCGGTTCGAGGCAATACGCAGCGTGCCACGGTCCGTATCGAGGTCGAACGCCTCGACGACCTCATGAATCTGGTCGGCGAACTCGTGATCGGCCGTGGTCAACTCGACGGCCATGCCAGACGAATGGGTGATAGTGGTCTGACCGAAACGACCAACTCGCTGAGCCGCACCATCTCAGACATCTACTCGGCGGTTGCCAGGGCGAGAATGATCCCTCTGGACGGAACTTTCCAACGAATGAACCGTCTCGTGCGTGACACCGCACGAGAACTGAGCAAGAACGTGACGTTCACTATGGAGGGCGCCGACACCGAGCTAGATCGATCGATGATCGACCAGGTGGCCGATCCCTTGGTTCATCTACTTCGAAACGCCCTCGACCACGGCATCGAGGACACAGCGACGCGTGACCCCGGCAAACCCCCCTCTGGAGCGGTCTCCCTTGCCGCCCGTTACGAAGGCAACCAGGTCGTGATCGAGGTCGCCGATGACGGCAACGGCATCGATGGCCGGCGGGTGGCCGCCAAAGCCGTAGAGCGCGGACTCATCTCGGCTGAAGAAGTCGAACTGATGACCCCGGAGCAACTCATCCAACTCGTGTTTCTCCCCGGCCTCTCGACCCGGGAAGCGGCATCAACGATTTCCGGTCGCGGGGTCGGCATGGACGTTGTGAAGTCATCCGTGGCCAGGCTGGGTGGATCGGTCGACGTCGACTCAACTCCCGGTCGGGGGTCCACGTTCAAGATTCGTCTGCCTCTGTCGCTCGCAGTGCTGGAGACCCTCCTGGTCTCGATTGCCGGACAGACCTGGGCAATACCGCTGGCCGACATCGACGAGACCATCGTCGTAACCGACGCCGATCTCGATTCGGTCCTCGGCAGTCCCGTCGTGAACTTGCGAGGCGAGACGGTGCCGCTCATTCATGGGCGCGAAGCGCTGGCCCTCGCCCAGGCACCGCAAACGCCATTCCCTGCTGTGGTCTTCAACTCACGGGGTGACCGCAAAGCCGTGAGCGTGGACCACTTGATCGAGCAATCAGAAGTAGTAGTGAAGCCCGCACCGGACACTCTCCGGTCTGTAGAACACGTATCGGGTGTGACGATCCTCAGCGATGGGACGGTAGGCCTCATTGTTGATGTGGACAGTGTCGCCACACAGAACATCACGCGAGAGAGGAGGAGCCACCTTGTCAACGCTTGAGAATGACCTGGCTTTTCTAGGAGAAGTGACCAACATTGGGGCCGGCAACGCGGCCACCGCTATGTCAACGTTCCTCGACGCGACCTTTGGAATGGATCCGCCGCGCGTCCACGAACTGACAATTGAGGAGGCCACGTCCCTCCTCGGAGAAGCCGACGACGAGAGCACCGTTGCCCTCTTGAATGTGACCGGGGAAATGGCCGGTCTGATGACATTGTTCGTCGACGATCCCTTGTCATTCGTCGAGGCAATGGGCGAAGGTGCCGAAATGTCGATGCCCCTTGTTGGTGAGCTCGGAAACATCGTTGCCTCGCGATTCCTCGGGTCGGTCGGAGCTCTCACCGGACTCACCGGAGACATCGATCCTCCGGCCGTGGCGACCGCCGGACGTCTGACCATTCTTGAGACCGTGCTGGCGATGAGCGCGCAAACAGAGCCGTTCGTGCTCCTTGGGGCGCACATGACCACCGAGCACGGTGATGTCGACTTGATCTATACCCCGAAGACCGAAACCGTCGATCGATTGAAGGCGCTAACAGGTTGACCAACCACCACGTGTCCATTGGCGAAGTCGTCGCCACCACCGACCCGTCGGATCAGATCCGTATGGTCGGACTGGGTAGCTGCGCCGGCGTGTTCCTGGTCGTCCCGGGGCGATTTGCTGCTGCGGCACACGTGCTCCTGCCAACCAAGCCTCCGACGGACGAGGCCCCTCCCGGGAAGTATGCCGACACGGCCATCCCACACCTCGTGACACTCCTCGATCGTGCCGGTCACGATCGGACCGCCGCCCGCACAACGGTGGTCGGTGGAGCGCAGGTCTTTCAGTTCTCCGGCTCGCGTCCGGAGTTCGAGGTGGGTAGCCGCAACACAGCTGAAGTGATCGAACAGTTCAACAAGCTGGGGATCAATATCGATCACACCGACGTCGGGGGCAATAAGGCCCGTTCCCTAACGGTCTCCGTCGCCACCGGCGAAATCCTCTAACCCCTCCCTTGCTCCTTACGTCTGTTTTTGGGTAGCAACGCGCGGTGTCTGTATGCCTGATACCGCCCAAAGGGATCTCGATGAGCGGGTCGGTGGGTGCGGCGGCTTCGTGTTAGGCGCGGCCCTGTTTGAGGAGTCGAGAGGCTGCGCGGGCGACCGCCGGGTCGAGGCGAGTGCCGGCAAGTTCGTCGAGCTTGGCCGCCGATTCATCGATGGTGAGGGCCGCACCGTCTCGGGGGTTCATCCATTCATCCAGGGCATCGGCGACGGCAATTATTCGTGCTCCGATGGGTATCTCGTCGCCGGCGATTCCGTCCGGATAGCCGGTTCCGTCCCAGTTCTCATGATGATGACGCACAAAATCGGCCACCTCAGTTCCCGCCGACACAACCGAGTACTCATATCCACGGATGACGTGCTCCTGGTACCCGG
>JBLYYS010000285.1:0-3193 GCA_048550235.1 Acidimicrobiia bacterium
CTCAGTTGCTGGACAACAGCACCTTTCGCTCCCTGGACAACAGCACCGACGGATCCCTCAATTGCTGGACAACAGCACCTTTCACTCCCTGGACAACAGCACCGACGGAGCCGCCCGCACCGACGGAGCACTCAAGAAGAGGCCCCAGGAGGACTCCCGGGGCCTCTTCGCGTTGGGTCATGCAGTTGTCAGTCGTCCAGGGAATCGTCCGAATCGTCGTCCGAGTCGTCATCGCTCGAGCCATCATCATCGGAGTCATCCGAATCGTCATCGGAGTCGTCGGAGCCAGAGTTGGAACCGCTGCGATCCTCATCATCAGCCGAGTCGTCACCAGATGAGTCGTCGGAACCAGAGTTGGAACCGCTGCGATCCTCGTCATCGGCGGACTCATCGTCGTCGGAGTCGTCGGCGGACTCGTCCTCGATCTCGATCTCGGTCTTGAGGACGCCGTCTTCAATCTCGGCCTTGAACTTCACTTCCAGAGTTCCGTTTTCAAACTCCACCTCGAGTTCATTGCCCTCTGTCTCCACCTCGTCGACGATCCAGTCGGCATTCGGTATGGCCGAAATCAACTCGGGAGCCGAGCCCCCCACCGTGATCTCAACGGTCCCTGCGCTCTCAACGTCGAACGTGGTCGATCCGTCAATGGAACCGGGGACCGAGGTCACGGTGGTCGAGGTCTGGCCACCATCGTCTGGGACCGTAACGGTGGTCACCACGGTGGTGTCGGATGTCGAACTCGGCAAGGTGCTCGACGTCGTGTCGTCCGAGCCGACGGTGGCCGCAGCGATTCCCGCAACCAGCAACACGGCGGTCAGCGCCGCACCGATAATGGATACCCTTCTCAGCAGCATGTTTCCTCCTATCAACTGCATTGGGGCAATGATGCGGGACACAAGGTTTCGCGCACCCCAGCGGATTGATAACGGTCGGTAAAAGCTGACCAAGTGATGTCATCGACCCGCATCACGCCACAACGACTGTCAAGGCGGACTGCCTGGGACCAGCAAGTGGATGACTCGGAAGACCGCGACCGTCAGGCGCTACCTGTGTCCAGAACCGTCTGACGGGTGGGGCTTTCGTCGTCGTCGATCGGCTCGAGCGTGACCCAGAGTCTGGGGAAGTCCGCCCTCTTCACGGCAGTCCAGAGCTCGACCCTTTCGGCCGCACTGAATGTGCCGGCGGAGATGTGAACCGGCCCTTCACTCAGCCAGAACTCGTAGAAGAATCCGTCGGGGGCGGCCTCGAGGCCATCCACTTCGAGCACCATGCGGGTACCGGAGTCGGTGTTCCACCCCTGCACGGTTCCCATCGCGATCGGTGCCAACTCTGTTCCCGGGAGAGGAACCTCCCAGTCGGGCTGTGCCTGCCTGAAGAGCGCGAACGAGCCAATCGCAACCATGAAAACTGCCGCGATTGCAGACACACGAACCCACCGCCTCGTCATCCTGGTCGCCGGAGATTGCCTCCGGCTCGGGGAAAGCGACTGCACAATCCGGTCACCTAGATCGGCAGGCGGCTCCTCCCACAGGGCTTGATCCGCCAGGAGCTCCCGTCCCGCTTCGAGCGCCGGCTGTTCGGAGTGACAATCAACGCAAGCAAGCAGGTGCTGCCGAGCGCGGTCGTCCATTTCGCCGGCCAGGATTGCTGCCCGACACTCATCGCACCTCATGCGGTTGCCTCCCTCAGGTGTGAAAGCAGATCGGCCATCCGCCGATGTGCTCGGTAGGAGCGCGACTTGACCGTGCCGACCGGGATTCCCAGCCGGGACGCCGTCTCCTCGTGCGTGAGTCCGAGGTAGTGAGTCGCCCGGAGGATCTCACGCTCCTCCTCGGGCACCTCCTCGAGTGCAGTCCGAACCTGCCACGCCTCCCAAGCGCCCTCGAATGAGGGCGGGAGGATCGCTACTTCCGGTTCATCGTTATCAACTGTTTGGTGACGTCGTTCACGGCGGTAGAGATCGACCGCCACGCGTCGAGCGATTGCGTAGAGCCACGGTCCCGCTTCCTTTTCAGGATCGAACCGATCGGCCGCTCGCCATGCCTGCAGGAATGTCTGTTGCACAGCCTCCTCCGCGAGACCTCTATCGCTCAGGGCCCGATAGGCGATCGTAAACACCGCGCGACCGTACGATTCGTACAGCTCTCGCACCGCATCTGGATCCCGATCCCGGAACCTGCGCATCAATTTCATGTCAATCCCTGCCGACCGTTGTGGCCATCTCAGAACATTACGCAGACGTATCCAATCCGGTTCGCAGGTTCTCAGCTGTCCCCTGTTCATCGAGTCTCTGCCGGTCGTACACTGCCACCCATGGACCTTTTTCGCGACAGATTTCCAATCCTTGAGGACCGCGCCTACCTAGTGAACCACTCACTCGGCGCAATGCCGGACGCCGCCTCGGAGGAGTTGGCAACCTACGCAACGGAGTGGGCAACCAGGGGCGTCGAAGCGTGGAGCGAAGGTTGGTGGGAAACGTCGGTCACCATCGGTGACGAGATAGCCCCCATCGTCGGCGCTCCGCCCGGATCGATTGCGATGATGCAAAACGTCACCGTCGCCGAAGCGGTGGTCGCTTCGTGTTTCCGGCTTCAGGAACCGCGTAATCGAATCGTCTTCACTGAACTGAACTTCCCTTCGGTCATGTATCTATGGCACAACGTTCCCGGCGCGGAGATCAAAACCGTGCACAGTTGGGATGGGATGACCGTCCCAACGGAGACATTCCTCGACGCTCTCGACGACCGGGTGGCGGTGGTCGCTCTCAGCCATGTGTTGTTCAAGAGCGCCTACATCCAGGACATCGAAGCCATCACCGAACGGGCACACGAAGTGGGGGCCATGGTTGTTCTCGACTGCTACCAATCGGCCGGCACGCTGCCGTTCTCGCTCACCGACCTCAACGTGGATTTCGCTGTCGGTGGATCGGTGAAGTGGCTCTGCGGCGGCCCGGGAGCAGGCTGGTTATACGTTCGACCGGACCTCCAGGAGGTTTTGCGTCCCGGGTTGGTCGGCTGGCAGGCAGACGCCAACCCATTTGATTTCAACCCGGGTGGAATCACCTATGCCGACGGAATCTGGCGATTCCTCTCGGGCACACCCAACGTCCCTGCCTGGTACGCCGCCAGGGCAGGCTACCGGGCAGTCAACGAGGTTGGGATTGAAACGATCCGCTCCTCTTCACTGCAAATGA
>JBLYYS010000286.1:0-3673 GCA_048550235.1 Acidimicrobiia bacterium
AGCTCCTTCCTCCAGACCGGGGTTCGGAGCGTCAACCTACCAGCGGGTTATTGACGTGACCAGGAAATATTTGGCTCACGTACGGGAGATTTTCGCGCCTTCGGAGGCCTGAAACGCTGTATCCCGGCCAAATGAGGACCCTTCGAGCTCAGCCAACAGTCATCCAAGCCCCCTCCCGCTTTCGCCTACCGGCGAAACCACCTCCCCCAACGTCGCTCCGCTCCTGGGGGAGGAAACCCTATCTCAGGACTCCCTCCGTTTACGTCTGCCGGCGAAACCGACTGCCTCAACACTCAAGGGGCTCATCCTGTTTCCGTGTGATGTGGCAGGCCTCTCAATAGTTGACCGAAGGTCGCTCCGCTGCTGGGGGAGGAGATTCATGTTTCCTCCCCCTTGACCGAGCGAACCGAGGGAGTTTGGGGGAGGTGGCCCGCAGCTGTTGCTGCGGGGCGGAGGGGGCTGCCACCTCCCTCGCCAAAGCGGGAGAGGAACACAGATCCGGCAGCAGATCAACCCAAACCTACTCCGCCTTCTCTACCTCGAGGAACAGTCCATCGATTCCCACAACGACTACCTCATCGCCCTCTTCAATACCGGCCTCTCGATGGGCCGTCGCGCTCCAGCGTGCCTCGTCGACGATGACCACTCCATCGGGATCGAAGGCCGACCCGGCTTCTCCCGAACGGCCGATCATGTGTTCACGTCCAATGGTTGGGGTGGAGAACCTCGCCCTGGCTACGGTGGGCATGGCGAACTGATAGAACAACCAGATCCCGGCAACGGCGAACACAACTCCCCATGCATTCGGGACCACCTGGGGAGATCCGTCGGTCAGCGTGAATCCACCGACCAGCAGACCGACGGCACCGAGGGCGCTGAGCACCCTGAAGCGCCCACGTTGATAATCGACGTTGAATAGCCACATCCCGAGCAACACCAGAACCAGCCCCCACCAGCGCAGCGGGAGATTGACCAGGCCATATCCGGCCATCAAGAGAGAGGCTGTGGCGACTGCGGCCGCAACTCCAGGTCCGACTGCATAGAACTCAAACGCAGCAATGGTCAGGCCGGCGATCAGAAAGAAGAATGTTGCCTCGGGAGCCAATGCCGTACGAGCCGTACGAGTGATAACACCCGGTTGGCGGAATCGCACCGGCACGGTGGTGGTGATCGTGTCCCCGTCCACCTCGACTTCACGGACGGTTGAAAGCGAGATCGTTTCGCTTCCCACAACAAACGACGCCCCATCCAGTGCCGCTACTGCCTGGCGGTCGGCCGGTGGTGTCGCGTCAATGAGACCGACAAGTGGCGCACTGACTTCAAACGTGCCATTCAGCGTCTCGATGTCCTCGAGTGTGATGCCCGCGTGGATTTCAAGCCCGCCCCGTGTTCCGGCAACCAGTGGACTGAGGTAGCCGATTTCAGTCCCAACGGCAGCCATCCGGACCGGTGCGGCAAGAAACAGCTGCAGAGCCCCGCCGTAGGCGCGGGCGGGTGCCGGTCCGACCCAGGTTGCTACAGGCAGCGGAGGGTTGCGAACCAGGTCTATGAGATCATCGACCTCGTCCGTCAGCGCACCTGGGGAGTCGATCTGGATGATTACCGCCTGAGCACCATCCGCAGCGGACGCCTCGATCTCATCCATGACATAGCCGATTCCCAAACCGTCGAGCGGACCCTTGATCTCGATGATGTCGACCGGCGCATCGCCATCCTGCGCAGCGACAGGTAACGCAGCGACGAACGCGGCAAGTAGAAGCAGAACGAGCGAGAGGCGGCGAAGCATCACGACATCGTACTCAGAACGCGCTCCCATGAGTCAATACCGCTTGCCTACATCTCGCCACTTCCGATGCTGCTGCCCAACCTCGCTCCGACTACAGTTCCCGCTATGTCGAAAGTGCTGCTCGTTGCGGACGCCTCCTGGGTACAGAACCAGGTTGCCGCCGCTCTCAGCGATTCAGGAACCGAAGTACGTGAGGTCGAGGATCCGCGTACCGCATTGGACGAAGTCATCGACTTCGAGCCGGATGTGATCATCATCGATATGCAGATCGGGAGCATGGGCGGCATGGCCGTGGCACGCGCCATTCGTAGCGCCAACATTGCCGACACTCCCCTAGTTCTGCTGCTCGATCGGGCCGCCGACGCCTTCTTGGCGAAGCGGGCCTCCGCTCATGCCTGGCTGACGAAGCCGATCACAGCGCAAGGCCTGCGGGCGACGTTGGACCGGGTGCAAGGCGTCGAAGCCGCCAGCTAGCGGCTCTCGGGGTCTGACCCCGACGTGACAGCATGTCCACACTCATCCTCCTTGCCATTCTGGGGTTCTGCATCACCTCTTCCGGTTTCCTATCCGGATCGGAGACCGCGCTGATCGCGATTCCGCGCGAGAGGGTGCACCAGTTGGAGGACAAGCACCGGAGTGGCCGATACCTCGCCAGATTGACGGGAGATCCCGAACGGACCCTCGGAACGATCCTGGTCGCCAACAACTTCGTCAACATCTTGGGGGCGTCGGTGGCCACCGCGCTCGCCATCAAGCTCATTGCCGATACCTATGGGACCGATGCCGGAACCGCATGGGGACCGTGGGCATCCACTCTGTTGTTCACGGCATTGATTCTCATCGTCGGCGAAATCACACCCAAGACGCTGGCCGCACGGTATCCCGACCAGTTCGCATTGGTGGTGGCACGACCAATCTGGTTTCTGACCAGAACGATCTCGCCCATCACTCGGATCTTCGTCGGCATCGGTCGAGCGATATTGCGCATCTTCCACGCCACAGACATGCGAGTCAGTCCCGTGACCGAAGAGGACATCATCGCCATGGCAAAACTCGGTGAGGCAGCCGGGCAGATCGACTCGGCCGAACGCGAGATCATCGACTCCGTATTCAGTCTGGCGGACCGTCCTGTACGTGAAGTGATGACGCCTCGGGTCGACATCGTCCCGCTGACCGCGCCACTGACGCCGGAGAGCATCCGCTCAGCAGTCATAACCACTGGCCATTCGCGCTATCCGGTAGTTGATGAGGACGGCAGTCTCGACCACATTCTCGGAGTGTTCTATGCGAAAGACCTCCTGCGATCGGCCGACAATCTGCCCCCACACCGTCTCCGCCGGTTGTTGCGCGAGCCTCACTACGTCCCGGAGAGCACACCGGTACTGGACGTCTTCCAGCAGATGCGTCGCGAACGCCTCGGGTTCGCAGTCGTTCTCGACGAACACGGCGGGGTCGACGGGATCGTGACGATCAAGGACCTGGTGGCCGAACTCGTCGGTGAGCTTCAGGATGAGTACGACCCGGTGGTGCCCGAAACGGTCTTGATAGACAACCGCACATGGCTGGCAGACGGGCGCATACCCGTCGAGGATGTGGCAGAGATCATCTCGGTGGAGCTTCCCGAGGGGCCTTATGCGACCATCGGTGGGCTGTTCATGTTTCTATCTGGTGACATCCCTGACGACGGGGCGATGGCTGAACTCGACGGAGTCCGATTCACCGTCGAACGGATGGACAAACTCAGGATCGACCGCATCCGGATAGAGACCGGGTTTCATCGTTCCTGAACCGGGTATGATTCCGTCCACAAATCGGGACGTGGCGCAGCTTGGCAGCGCGCAGCGTTCGGGACGCTGAGGTCGCGGGTTCAAATCCCGCCGTCCCGAC
>JBLYYS010000287.1:0-7122 GCA_048550235.1 Acidimicrobiia bacterium
CGAGCTCCCGGCTGTCGGCCTTGCCCCAGAGTGGATGAGCGAGAAGGCACTCTCGATCGCCACTTACTGCGTGGCCTCAGGCGCCTACGTCATGATGGGCGGCTACAACCCCGTCGCAGGTCGCGAAGACAAGGTCCCCGAGAGCGTGCTCGTCGCGCAGCACATGAGCGAGGGTTGGGGGGAGATCTACGGAGCGAGGCTGGAGTTCCTCGATGACCCGCAGGAGATGATTCGTCGCACGCTCAGCCACATCGACGCCAAGCGGGAGGCACTCGGCTTGCCCGAGTACGACCCGGCGCTGTTCGGCCAAAGCGGCGACTCCCGGTTCGAAGAAGTCGAAGAGACAATCGGAGACGCACCCATAGAAGAACGCCGGGCCGCACTGTACGGCCAGGTTCCGAGCTAGAGGAGGACGGCTTATGTCCCGGTACATCGCAACCCGGGCCATCCGGGGTGCCAATTCCCTCGTCAACGAGGCCGAAGTGATGCTGGAGCGGGCGATCAGCGAGAAGGGTGCTGACACGCCGGTCGCGTTCCCCAACACGGCCTACTTCCTGCCCGTCACCTTCGGGATGATGGGCAAGGAGGTCGAGCGCCTCGGCGAGCTGCCGGAGATCCTGGCCCACGCCCGCACCCTGCTGCACCCCACGCCGTCCGACAAGAAATGGACCCCCTACCTCGGCGAAACGCTCGACAGTGGCATGGCCACCCTTTTCGCCGCCGAAGTCATCGAAGCGATCCGCTACATCTACGGCCTACAGCCGGAATCTATGCCCGGCTTCGAATTGACCGGCGGGACCGCTTTCACCAGCCCGGACATGAACGGCGAAGGCGAGTCTTCCAACGGCCATCTGAACGGCGCCATCGACGACATCCAGTTGCGATCGTGGGGCATTCAGCTCGTCGACGGTCGCATGCCGGGGTTCGCGGCAATTGTCGGATGCGCCAAATCGAATGAGGCTGCCGTCCAGATCGTGCGCGAGTTGCAGCGGCGCAACATCCTGTGCTTCCTGTCCGGGAACGTCAACGGCCGCAGCATCATCGACCAACTCGCTGAAGAGGGCGTCGAGCTTGGATACGACACTTACACGGTGCCGTTTGGAACCGACACGATCAGCGCCATCTATGCCCTCGGCTTCGCTACTCGCTCGGCTCTCACCTTCGGCGGTCTCAAGGGTGGGCAAGCGCGAGAGATCCTGAACTACAACAAGGACCGGGTCTTCGCCTTCGTCCTTGCCCTGGGCGAGGTCGACGACCTGAAGTACGCGGCGGCCGCCGGGGCTATCAACTTCGGGTTCCCGGTCGTTGCCGATACGGTCATACCGCAGATACTGCCAACCGGAGTCACCACCTACGAACACGTGGTCTCCATGCCCTGGAACGAGATTCTGGGAGCCGACGATTCGGAGAGAGCCGAACGTCTGGTGCAGAAGTGCATCGAAGTGCGCGGCGTCAAGATCCAGGTCGCCGATGTGCCCGTCCCCGTACCCTACGGTTCGGCATTCGAGGGCGAGGTAGTCCGCAAAGCCGACATGAGGGCAGAATTCGGAGGCCGGGATTCCCGCTGCTTCGAATACCTGAAGACGGCCAAACTCGACGAGTTGACCGACGGCAAGATCGAGGTCGTGGGACCGGGCCTTTCGGCCGTCGAGCCCCAGGGCAGCATGGATATGGGAATCCTTGTCGAGGTCGCCGGCCGACAGATGGAGACGGACTTCGAACCCGTCCTCGAACGCCAGATCCACTACTTCGTGAATGGAGCGTCCGGGATCCAGCACATCGGACAACGAGACATCACCTGGATACGCGTCTCAGGCAAGGCGGCCGATGCAGGATTCGACCTGGAGGACTTCGGCAAGATCCTTCATGCCCGACTCCATTCCGATTTCGGTGCGATCGTCGACAAGGTGCAGGTCACCATCATCACGGACCCCGATCGGGTGGAGGCAGCCCTGCAGGAAGCACGGGCAGCGTACGACTTCCGCAACACGCGGCTGGCGGATCTGACGGACAACGCGGTGGATGAGTTCTACTCATGCACGCTGTGCCAATCGTTCGCTCCGAACCACGTCTGCATCGTCAGCCCGGAGCGCCTGGGTTTGTGCGGCGCCTACAACTGGCTGGACTGCAAGGCGTCATACAGCATCAATCCCACGGGACCCAATCAGCCGATCAAACTCGGCAGGTTGGTCGACAACGACCTCGGCTACTGGGAGGGAACGAACGACTACGCCAAAGTCGGCTCCCACGGTGTGGTGGAGGAACTGGCGATGTACTCAATCATGGAGAACCCGATGACGGCCTGTGGTTGCTTCGAGTGCATCATGATGCTGATCCCCGAGGCGAACGGAGTCATGGTGGTGAGCCGCGAGGACACCAGCATGACTCCCGCCGGCATGACGTTCAGCACCCTGGCAGGAATGGCAGGAGGCGGGATACAGACGCCGGGAGTAATGGGAGTTGGCAAGTACTACCTGATCAGCCCGAAGTTCATCTCCGCCGATGGTGGCTTCAATCGGGTCGTATGGATGAGCAGCGTCCTCAAGGATTCCATGTCCGAGGAGCTCAAGCTGGTCGCCGAGCGTCTCGGCGATACACAACTCATCGACCGGATAGCCGACGAACGGTCGGCGACCACGGTGGAGGAACTCCTGCCGTGGCTGGAAGCGAACAACCATCCGGCGCTGACCATGGACTCCATTCTGTGACCAGCCGGATCCACAATATGAGCACTAGACAATCGTCGTCGGAGGTCGATTCGTATGCCCGTTGACATTCCCAAGGACTCCTGGCCGGGTGCGGTCAACGTCGTCACGCTGGGAGCCACCAGCGACGAGGGTGGTTCCAGGTCCTCGACCGTGACGATCGGTGGAGAACAATCACTCCCCTTCATGCACTTCGAGAACCCCATGCCGCACCGTCCGTTGATCGCGATGGAGATTGCCGCGGTCCACCCGGCCGACTGGTCGGCTGTGCTCTTGGAGACGTGGGGAGCCACGGCGGGCGATACGGGAGCCTGGGCCCACGCTTGTGAGGAAGCAGGAGCGGACCTGATCGTCCTCCAATTCGGACTCAAGGGCCCGGACGGTGAACCCCTGACCGCCGACTTCGCTGTTGAGACGGTCAAGACGGTGCTGGGGGCCACGGGTTTACCGCTGGTCGTCCTGGGGCCCGGCCAAGCTGAGGTAGACAACTCGATCCTGGTCCCCATCGCCGACGCCACCAAGGGTGAGCGGTTGCTCCTGGGCCTGTGTGAAGAAGGCAACTACCGCACGATCGTCGCCTCGGCGATGGCCAACGACCATCTAGTTCTGGGGCGAACACCGATGGATGTGAACCTCGCCAAACAGCTCAACATTCTCATGACCGACATGGGTCTACCGCTCGACCGAATCGTGATGGACCCGACGACCGGTGCCCTCGGCTACGGGATCGAATACGGCTACTCGGTGATGGAACGCCTGCGTTTGGCCGCGCTGCAAGGCGATGCAATGACCCAGCTTCCAATCTTGGTCAACCCTGGTGTCGAGACTTGGAAGACGAAGGAATCCAAGGTCGGGGAGGGAATTCCCGACGAGTGGGGCGAGTGGACGGAACGTGGAGTGAATTGGGAGACGCTGACTGCGGTTTCGCTCATCGAAGCCGGAGCGGATGTCGTCGTCCTCCGCCATCCGGAGAGTCTCAGAAGAGTGCAAGCCGCCATCGGTGATCTGATGGCCTCGGAAACGGTATAGGAGAGAACCATGGCCCTTTCCGGGATTCAGATCTACAAGATGCTTCCGCAAACCAATTGCAAGGAATGCGGGTTCGCAACATGCTTGGCCTTTGCGATGAAGCTGGCCGCCAAGCAAGTGGAGCTCAGTGACTGCCCATACGTCACTGAGGAGTCGAAAACGCAACTCGCTGAATCGGCCACCCCGCCGGTCAGGCTGGTGACCCTGAAGGGCAAGGCCGGTGAGGCTCAAGCCGGCAACGAGGTGGTGCTTTTCCGCCACGAGAAGAAGTTCTTCAACCGGCCGGGGATCTTCATTCGGGTTGTCGACACAGAAGAAGATGAAGCTATCGCCGGCAAGGTCTCGGCCGCCGCTGCCTACTCAGTCGACTACGTCGGCATGGATTTGACCATCGACGGCTTCGCCATCGAGGCCGCCTCCGGCGACGGGGCACGGTTGGCGGCAGTGGTGGAAACGGTACGAGCTTCGACCGAGCTTCCGTTGATTCTGGTTGGTGATGATCCCACCGTTCTCGACGGTGGACTCGCCAAGCTGGAGGGAGAAGCCCCCCTCATCATGGGTGCCGATCTGGCCAACTGGGAGGCCATGGCCGATCTAGCCACCAAGTACGGGGCGGCGCTGGGCGTCCGCGGAGGGAACCTGGAGGAACTGGTTGAGCTGACCGAGAAGATCAAGGACAAGGGCGTAGAGGATCTGGTCCTGCATCCATCGGTCGACGGCATGAGTGCTTCGCTGGCCCTCAACACTCAGATTCGGCGACTGGCACTGAAGAACTTCCGGCCCCTCGGCTATCCGACGATTGCATTTGCTGAGGACACCGGCGACCCGGGGAGAGATTCCATCGTGGCCGCCCAGGCGATCTGCAAGTACGCCGGGTTCGTCGTTCTCGACCGGTTCACGCCTGAGCTCGCCTACCCGCTGCTTGTCTTGCGCGAGAACATCTACACCGACCCGCAGAAACCGATCCAGGTTCTGCCGGCCATCTACGAGATCAACAATCCGAGTCCGTCCGATCCGGTGCTGGTCACCACCAACTTCAGCATCACCTACTTCAGCGTCGCCAACGAGGTGGAGGGCGCCGGGCTGCCGGCCTGGCTCCTGGTCGCCGATGCCGAGGGGATGTCGGTCCTAACCGCTTGGGCTGCAGGGAAGTTCGACGCAGAGAGCATCGCGAAGGCGGTCAAAGAGTTCGGTGTGGCCGACAAGGTCGACAAGAAGTCGATCGTGCTCCCGGGACATACCGCGGTTCTTTCAGGGGAGCTGGAAGAGGAGTTGCCCGACTGGGAGATCAGGGTAGGACCACGCGAGGCCGTGGATCTGCCCGGATACATGAAGGAAGTACTCAACTAGGAGGAGAGGGTCGAGAGATCCCGATGGCCGGACATAGCGCGCAGTTCGACACCGTCGCCGAACCGGTCATCATCTCCACTGGTGAACTGGTCGTTGAAGCGGCCGCGCGCGCTGGGGTAGAGATCCATCAACCATGTGGCGGTCAGGGCCGCTGCGGACGGTGCGCGGTGCTGATCGAATCCGGTTCGGTGCGGCGTCGGAGCGTTCTCCGCTTATCGCAGGCGGATCTGGAGGAAGGTTACGCCCTGGCCTGTCAGACGGTTCTGGAGGGCGACGTCTCCATCGTCGTGCCTCCTCCGGAACGGATCCAGCGGCGATTGACCACCGATCATGTAGCACCCGAGGCGGTCGTCCCTGAGGACTACGACTCCGAACAGGTCCAGACAGTGCGGCGTATCGTCCTCAACCTGCCTCCGCCCTCCATGGATGATCAGACAGATGACTGGGGTCGTCTGGAGACGGCCCTGCGCCGCACCGCCGGTATCGATCAACTCCATGCATCACTCGAGCAGATCCGAAATCTGGGCCCCGTGCTGCGGGCCGCCGACTGGCAGGTCGCACTAACGTTTGACGCCGGCCGCGAGGATGACGGAACCGCCCAACTCATCCGCGTTCAAACGGCCGCAGACGCCGAGGGTGAACCCCTGTGCGGTCTCGCTATCGACGTCGGTACCACGACCGTCACGACGTGGTTGGTGGATCTGCAGACCGGGCAGGTCATGCATCAGGCAAGTGAATACAACCAGCAGATCACCCGTGGTGAAGATGTGATCTCCCGCATCATCTACGGCAGCAAAGGCACGGGCGGTGATGAGTTGAGAGACCTTGTGCTGGAGACCATCAACGGCCTGGTGGAGACTTCATGCCACAAGGCCGGACTGGATCACAAGGAGATCGTCAAGGCGACCATCAGCGGCAACAGCACGATGATGCATCTCCTGCTGGGAATTCCACCGGAGAGCATCCGCCTCGAGCCGTTCGTCACACCCATCAACCACCTCCCGCTACTGCGGGCCAGCGACGTCGGGATCGCCATGAACGCCGACGGCGTTGTCGATCCCCTCCCGGGCGTTGCCAGCTACGTCGGAGCCGACATCTCTGCCGGCGTGCTCGCCACCGGCCTACGCGAAACAACCGATACCACCTTGTTCATCGATGTCGGCACCAATGGGGAGATGGTGCTGGGATCGTCGGAGTGGTTGGTGACCTGTGCCTGCTCGGCCGGACCGGCGTTCGAAGGTGCCGGAATCCTGAGCGGCATGCGAGCCGACGTCGGAGCTATCGAGGAGGTGTGGATCGACGGTAATACGCATGAGGCTTCGTACCGAGCGATAGGGAACGTGCCGCCGCGGGGCATCTGCGGCTCTGGGTTGATCTCGCTGGTCGCCGAGATGTTCGTGACTGGGGTCGTCGACAAGGGAGGGCACATTGACCAGACCCTCGACACACCACGGGTACGGCGTAGCCTGCGCGGCGCCGAATACGTCGTGGCGTGGGCCGATGAGACCGAGAACGGTGAGGACATCGTAATCACCAGGGTCGATATCGATAACCTACTGCGGGCCAAGGCAGCTATCTACGCGGGGTTCAATGTCCTTGCCGACGGAGTTGGGGTCGGACTCGACTCGGTCGGACGTGTGCTGATCGGCGGTTCCTTCGGCAAATACATCAACGTCGAGAAGGCAGTCGACATCGGGCTACTCCCAGATCTGCCGTGGGATCGCTTCGACTACCTGGGCAACACCTCGGTCAGAGGCGCATACCTGGCCCTGCTGAATCGCGAGACCCGCGCTGAGATAGCCGCAATCGCTTCATCAATGACCTACATCGAACTGTCGGCGGACAACACCTTCTATGAGGCGTTCACGTCGGCCCTGTTCCTGCCTCATACGGATCTCTCCCGCTTCCCAACGGTGGAAGCGACGATGAAAGGATGAACCATGTACTTGATCGGTGAAAACATCCACATCATTTCCGACAAAGTGAAGGCCGCCCTGACGGCCCGCGATGCCGGATTCTTTCAGAAACTGGCCGTCGC
>JBLYYS010000288.1:0-2987 GCA_048550235.1 Acidimicrobiia bacterium
CGCGCTGGCAGGTGGACCTGCCGCTGCTCGCGATCTCCTAAACCGTCTGAGCCCGCTGCGAGCGCATTGGGCCCTGGGACCATTCCTCGAGGCATACCTCGTCGTGGGTGATGCCCTCGAGATGCAGCCGGCGAGCAACGAGATTGAAACGAAGCGGTTCCTGGAAGAGTGCCTCGGTCTCGGGGAGCAGTACCGCCTGCAGCGCAGGATCTCCAAAGGAGAGGCCGTCTCTCAGGTCTTGTTCAAGTCTGCGCTGGGACTCGCAGCCAACCGGCGATTGCTCGAACCACGCGAGGACATCGAAGATGCGCGGCGGGAGTTCGCCGATGAGATCCGTGATGTTCTACGACGGGTAGACGTTATCGCCACCCTGGCGGCCGGACGCCGGGCCGGGCTGGTCTGAGGAGCAGTCAGTCGGTTAGGACTCTCCGGAAACGATACGTGGCGACGGCCAGCAGAACAAAGGCGAATCCGGCCAGAACGGCCAACTCCATTGAGATCGACCCGAGGCTTCCTTCGCGGTAGATCAGGTCTTTGAATCCACGTAGGGCCCAGTAATGCGGGGTGCCACGGGACACCATCTGCATTCCTTCTGGGAAAATCTCAAACGGAACCATCGCTCCGCCGATAGCGGCAAACAGCAAACCCGCCATAACCCCGAACGATCCGGCCTGTTCCGCGTTACGGAAGACCGACCCCGCCAGCATCGCGACTCCGGTACCGACCAGAGCAAAAAGAGTGACGATCAATCCGGACAGGAATATGTTGCCCCACTCGATATTGAACAAGAGGGCCGTCCCGAACAGAATCAGGGCACCCTGCAAGAACGCAACCGCGAAACGACCGAGCGCCTCACCGACGAGAATGGTTGCCGCATCGGTGGGGGTCGAAAGCATCCGCTTCGATACGCCGAGAGTGCGAGACAAGATCAGCTTATCTGCCGCGGTCAGGGAGGTCAGGAACATGAAAAGGACCAGCATCCCCTGCGCCGAGTGGTCTACCGGATCGAAACCCGAAGGGAAGACCGACTCGCCGGCCGTCACCACCTCAACACGGACTCCTGAAATCGACTCCCGCAACGCCGGCATGGTTGCGAGATTGTCTGCCAGGTTGCCTATACCTTCCGATTCCGCGAACCGGGCAGCCCGGACCGACGAGGTCTGCTGGGCAAGCGCGGCATCGACTGAGCGCTTGAGCGTCCCACCGAAGGTGTTGGCCGGAGCGAAGTAGCGCACGGTGACGTCGCGTCCCCCGTGTACCAGGTCGGTGTATTCATCAGGAATCACGAGCCCAGCGTCGACCCGATTACGGACTACTCCCTCGATCAGATCCGCCTCGTCATCGAACTGAACGAGGTCCACGTCGGAAGCAGCCAAAGTGGCCAGGAGATCCTCCCCAAGGCTTCCGCCGGAGCCGGACACGACGCCGAGTTGAGGATTGAATGAACCTCCGAAAGCGGCCCCCATGACGACGATGATGATGAATGGAAGCAAGACGATGAAGAACAGTCCAAGCCAATCGCGCGTGAGGCGAATGAGATTTATCCGGGCGATGGCAAGAATCTTCATCGTCCCACCACCAATCTCCTGGCCCTCATCAGACCGATGCCGCCTGTGACGACACCGATTCCGACCATCACTGCCGTTGCCAGGAACACATCCGACACTGCACCGGTTGGCGACGCCAGCTCATCTAGCCCTCGCAGGAACCAGGCATGGGGGGTAATGAGACTCAAGTTGGCGACGAACTCTGGCGCGCGGGCCAGGCTGAAAAACGTGCCACCCAGGATTGCCAGCGACATTGCCAGGATGGCGTTCCATCCTGATGCCTGCTCTTCGGTTCTGGCCATCGTGGCAGCCATCGCCGACACTCCTGTCGCAGAAGTGACTCCGCCGAATACCAGCAAACCGACGCCAACCGGATTGCCCCAATCTGCTCCCAGAAGCAGGGTAGAAGAGACGATCAGCACGAACATGGCGATCGCACCGATTGCGAACCCGGTGAGTGCTTTACCCACCACAATGGACCACGGACCGACCGGAGCCGCGACCAATCGAGGAAGTGTCCCCTGACGCCGTTCCGACAGAAGACTCAGAACACCGAACTGGGCGGTGAAGAAGAGAAACATGATGGCCATCGATGCCGAATAGAAGGTCTTGGACGACATCTGCTTCAAGTCCGCGGTGCGTTCCTCAACCGTGATGGACGGTTCGAATCCGGCCGCGCGCGCCGACAAGTCGGCAAGCACTCCCGGCTGCACACTGGTGAACCCACCCAGCGCGGCAGCGACCGATAGAGAGACTGCATTGACTTCTTCCGCGTAGGAGTTGGCGATGGCTTCCGCGATCTGTGTTGACAACGCAGCATCCACATTCCCAATCACCGTGATCGAGGCATCGGCGCCACCCATGATCGCCGCCGAAAACCCTTCAGGAATCAGGAACGCTGCTCCGATCTCTCCGTCCTCGACGAGTTCCGCCGCCTCTTGCCGATCTGCACTTTGACGCAGGTCGGCAAAGCCGGCTTCCGCAACGCCGGGCAGTACCTCTTCGACAAACGCCGCAGAAACCGGGCCGCCGTCGAGATCGACCACCGCATACTCAGTGTGAAATCCCTGATCGGAGGGCAATAACATGGCGAATATCGCTGCCAGCAAGAATGGCGCCACGACTGCCATGACGATCGCCGAACGATCTCGCAGTCGTTGACGAAGGTCCTTGGCGGCGATAATCAGGGCTGCATGCATTTCAATCCCTCAGTGCCTTGCCCGTCAGGTGCAAGAAGACCGCCTCCAGATCGGGTTCGACGACATCAACACCTTTGACGGTGGCTCCTGCGCCCACGACAACGTCGAGGATCGCAGGGAGAATGACGCCGGCGTTCG
Organism: Acidimicrobiia bacterium; assembly: GCA_048550235.1. Classification (GTDB taxonomy): domain Bacteria; phylum Actinomycetota; class Acidimicrobiia; order Spongiisociales; family JAHEDJ01; genus JAHEDJ01. The sequence continues at coordinate 2,885 of JBLYYS010000288.1, forward strand.
TCGTAAGCATGTCGATCACCCCCTCGTGCAGACTCACCTCCTCCACGCCATCGACGGCCTGTACTGCCAGAGTTGCGGCTTGGAGCGCTCCTTCAGCCGCAAC
>JBLYYS010000289.1:0-3397 GCA_048550235.1 Acidimicrobiia bacterium
CGTTGGCTTCGAGCGTGTCGAATAGGGCGGACGCTTCCTCGCCCTTCAGGGTGAGCGAGTCGGCGCGTCCAACCATGTCGAGGGTGTAGTCGGTAGTGATGAGTTGCAGTAGTGCCCCCTCGTCGTAGTGATTCCATGCGGCCAGGTAGTCGTCAACCAGAGTCTGGATCTCCTCCGTAGCCGCATTCTCGGGATTGGTGGCCTGGCCGTAGATGACCCAGACACCAAGGCCGAGCAATGCGACCCCTAGCGCTATCACCGCGAAAGTCAGCAACCGATTCAGGCTTCTTGCACGGTCGAGCAATGTGATATCGACCTGCTCCGGTGGTTCAGCGAGAGCGGTCATCACTTCTCCTTTCGGCGCACCCGCATCAACCCGCGGGTAGACACTTCCATCATCGCCGAGACCGCTCAAGACGCCTAGAGGTTTCCGTCGCGGCCCGCATAGAACTGCGCTTCGGTGCTCACCAATTGGTTGCCAATTGGCGTGGAGCGATGACTTCTCAGAATTGCCGGTTCGGCTCGGACCTAGACGGGTGCGACCGACTAGCCGGGTGAGTGATATCGGCCAGATGCTGTTCATGACCGACATGCCCGAAGGTAGTCTTTCGCCATGGACCGATCACGTTTTCTGACGTCTTTCGCACGGCTTCTGGAGCGCTGGCTGGTGTATCAGGACGCTCCCCGCGAACCCGACCGAGTAGTCGAGTTGGCAAGTGCCCGCTGTGCTCTTGACGATGCCCGCCGTACGGTTGCTGAAGCACGAGAGGGTTGGGAATCCCGTCCGCAAGCGCCCACTCGACCAGCAACAAGAACCAGCGTCTCCGACGATGACCTTGCTCGTCTGCGGGTGCAGGTCTATCCGAGCTAGCGGATGATCGAATAGGCGTTGCGTTGAGTGCCAAAGACGCCACACGCCCACATTCCAACGTTGGGGGCAGCATTGGGCACTTCCAGTGCAGCGCAATCCTGCCCGGAAGGGGCTTGGGAGCCCCGTCGGTGGGTTATCCGAGCGCCGCGATCAGGACGAGCACCGCGGCGATCGCGGTCACGGGCCCCATGATGAGGCGCTCGTTCTTGCTGGTCGAGGCCAAATTGGCAGCGGTGTTGAGGACCAGATAGCCGAACACAACCCAGGCACCCGTTTCCACGAATCCTGCACCCATCGGTCCTCCAGAGACAACATCTGCTCGGGCGAGAACGATCCAAGCGGCGACACCGAGTATCAACACCGCCAGCGCACTCATGATCCGATATGGGGCGGTGAGGATCCCATTGCGTGTCTCGGCCCGACCCCCGTAGGCCATATCGCCCAACGGGGCTCCGGCAGCCAGAGCAATCTGAAACACTGCGACACCGGCGAGCAGGACCGCTCCAGCGACGGCGGCAACCTGCATCATCGACCTCTCTATGGACTCATGGTGAATCTAGAGATCAGCGGACCCGTAGCCCGGATTTCTGGGCAGTATTCGGCATCATTAATGGGTCGTACTACTGCCCCAAAACCTAGGAGGGGTCCAGAACGGACGTAGCAGGGCCACGACGAGGAGGCCGAAGAACGCGGTCAACCCGACGAGATAGACCAGCTGCGATCCAGGGTTCCCTGGCCGGGGTTGGGCCACCTGGAAAAAGAAGTCCATCGCCGGAATCATCACGACGGCGGCCGGCAATGCCACGGCCAGACCTCCGACGAATCGGTTGAGACCCTTGCCCGGAACACTCCCTGCCCCCGCTACCAACACTCCTGTCAACGCAGGCCAGATGAACAGGTAGCTGGCTCCTGGAAGAGCAAAGCCCGTCAACGCTGCGAAGACCGCCCATACGAGCAACGTTCCTCCCGCCAAGTCCCGCTCAGATCGCCGCTCAGCACGACGCACCAGTGCAACGAAGACGAGTACCCCGACCGAAAGCAATACGGCCAGATACAAGTAACTCTCCCATATGGCCGGTGTATTTCTGAGAATCGTCAGCCCCCACCAGATGAAGCTCACCACAACCGACCCTGCGAAAACCGCCAGAAACACTGTCCACGCCCCCGACAGGAGCCGGCGCAATGAACCGACTGTTCGCCGTTCATAAACCAGACCGGCGAGACCGAAGACCACGACGACGGCAAGAGCCGCCGCCAAGGCGCTGGAGTACCGAACAACCCAGAATCCTCCCACGGTGAAGAACACCACGCCACTGTCGTCGGTCGATTCATTCAGATCCATTGCCCCAAAGTGCTTCGTCAACGCCAGGGCGTTTGAACCATGGTGCTGGAGGCTTCTCAGTCCGACGCTGTCAACGTTGTCGGCCGCCGTGTGATAGATCGGCGAGCCGTGCATGTAGGCGAAATCGAAACCGGCGACGCCAACGTCGCGGAACTCGGAGAAATCGGTCACGGACCCGCCTATCAGCCTGCTGAGTTCGGTCACAAACGAAAAGGCGGCCGGGTGCGGGACGGCCGATATGTACTGGTCGATCATTGACCGATCCGGTCCGCTGACATCGATGAGTAGCGACGGCCCGGACCCTCCGATCGCCTCGAAATTGAACACCAAGCCGACGTCACTCATCCACGGGTGACCCTCAACGAACGCTGAAGATCCAAACCGGGGAGCCGGTTCCTCCCCATCGGTGAACAGCAGGATCACATCGTTGTCGAGTACTGATCCGGCAGTCAGAGCACGCACTGACTCGAGCACGGTTGCCACCGCCGCCGAATTGTCGTTGGCGCCGGGCGTGGACGGATCTGTGTCGTAGTGGGCTATGAGCACAATCGCTGCGGTGGATCCAGACCCCTCCAACCTCGCCATCACATTGACCACTGGAACCGTCCGCCCGGGTTGACCGAAGTAGTCGGGAGCCTCACTCGTTTGCAGTTCGGGCGGAAGGCCCATCCCGGCCAGTTGCTCGACGATGTAGCCGCGTACTTTCGGGAGGGTATCGCTTCCCATCGGATGCGGACTAACGGCGATCTGTTCCACGTGTTCGAATGCCCGCGTTGCCGAGAACTCAGTCAAGTCGGCGCCGGCAGAAGCCGATGGCGGCGGGATCAGTGGCCAAACCCCCACGAAAATCAAGAGCAGGCCGACGATGCCCACAGAGATCGAAACCGGCATCTTCACAGGCCAATAATGGCCGATCCTCAAGGGCCGTGCACAGGGCCAATTGCCACAACCTGCTTCCCAAACGGGAATTCCGTGCTACTGTTCCGTCGGCCGCACCAGGTGGAGGCCAGCGCACCGTCGCTTCCCTGGTGGTCAACGGCTCACTTCTCACCCCGGTTGGACCGCCTCTTCGGCCGAATCTCGATCTGCTCAGCGATGGACGCCGCCGGTCGAGGCCGAGACCACAAGTCCAACCATCACCCCGCAAGTGGGGACCCAGGAGTCATCATGTCAGTTACTTTCGC